>JANLTC010000156.1:0-29154 GCA_031362725.1 Deltaproteobacteria bacterium
TCGACAAGCTGGCGCGCGCGGGCGTGCGCTGGCTCGCCTTCGGCATCGAGGCGGCCAATGAACGCGTGCGCGCCGACGTCGACAAGGGCTTCGGCGACGAGCTGCTCCATCGCACGCTCGACAAGGTGCGCGGCGCCGGAATTCGCGTGATCGGCAACTACATCTTCGGCCTGCCCGAAGACGACGACGATACGATGCAGCAGACGCTCGATCTCGCGATCGAGCTCAATTGCGAGTTCGCGAACTTCTACTGCGCGATGGCGTACCCCGGTTCCCCGCTCTACGAACGCGCGATCGCCGAGGGCTGGCCGCTGCCCGGGACCTGGAGCGGCTACTCGCAGCACAGCGTCGACTCGCTGCCGCTGCCGACACGCCATCTTGCAGCCGGCGAAGTGCTGCGTTTCCGCGACGAGGCATTCCAGACCTACTTCAAGAGCCCGCGTTACCTGTCGATGGTCGAAGCGAAGTTCGGCGCCGCGACGTTGCGCGAGATCTCGGCGATGTCCGCGCATCGGCTCGAGCGGCGGTTCGCAGCGTGAGCGCGCCGCAACTCTCGGTCGTGCTGTCGTTCCGCAACGAGGCGGACGTGATCCCGGAGCTGATCTCCCGGCTCGCGAAGTCGCTCGGGGGCGCTGGCCTCGACTACGAGCTGATCTTCGTGAACGATGCCTCCACGGACGGCTCGCTGGCGCTGCTCGAAGCGCATCGAGCGCGCGATCCGCGCGTGAAGATCCTAAACATGTCGCGCCGCTTCGGTGTGGCGCCCTGCGTGATGGCGGGCATGCAACACGCGCGTGGCGAGGCCGTGGTCTACATGGACACGGATCTGCAGGATCCTCCCGAACTGATTCCCACGCTGGTCGCGCGCTGGCGCGAAGGCGCGGACGTCGTCTACACCGTCCGCACTTCGCGGCAGGGCGAGTCGGCGTGGAAGATGCGCGTGACGCGCGCCGCGTATCGCGCGATCCAGCTCGCGTCGGACATCGAGCTGCCGATCGAGGCAGGCGATTTCAAGCTGCTCTCGCGCCGCGTCGTCGATCAGCTGACCGCGCTCGGCGAGCAAGATCTATACGTGCGGGGGCTCGTCACCTGGGTGGGATTCCGGCAGGTGGAGGTTCCGTACGAACGCCAGGCCCGCGGCGCCGGTGAGGCGCACTTTCCACTGCTGCGGAGCTGGGGGCCGATTTCTTCGTTCGTTGCCGGCGTCACGTCGTTCTCCCATGCGCCGCTGATCGCGTTCCTGCTGCTGGGACTCGCGGGCGGCGCATTCTCGGTGCTCGCGCTCGCGCTGCTGCTACTCGCTGGTGTCGTCGGCGCAGTGGCTTCGGGCACCGCGTGGCTCGTCGCGTTCGGCCTGTTGCTGTGGAGCACGCTTGCGCTCGGGATCGGCGTCATCGGTCTCTATCTCGCGCGCATCCACCGCGAGGTGCTCGGGCGTCCGCGTTACATCGTTGCGAGCGCCATCGGCTTCGATGAGCCGAGCTGAGCAGCCGGCTTCGTCCGCAGCTGCGTCGATCCGCACCGATCGTCCGCTTGCCGGCGTGCTGCTGGTCTCGGCGGTAGCGGGCTTCGTCGTCGGGCTCCTCTTTCCTGCCTGGCACGTCGCGATCGAGCCCGCGCAGGTGATCGCTGGGATCGTCGAGTACCCGCGTGGCAATCCGTTCGGGCTCTACGAAGTCCGATTGTGGACCGGCTGGCATCAGATCCTCGCGCCGCTGCTCGCGGCTGGCGTTCCGGAGCGCGTGCTCACGTTCGCGTTGTCCGGCCTCGTCGCGGCGATCTCGTTCACCGCGCTCAGCGCCTTCGCGTACGGCCTCGGCGCCGATCGGGAACTCGCGATCGCCACGCCGTTCGTGCTCGGCGTGCTGAATCCCACCTCGTGGGAGTTCTGGTACCCGATCATCCTGCTCGGTCACGGCCATACCTACGGCATGGTGGGACTCGCGTGGCTGGTGCTCGCTTGCGGCGTGCTCGCGGCGGAACGCTGGGCGGTGGCAGCGTTCCTGGTCGGTATCGCGCCCGCCGTGCACGCGTCGCTCGGTGCCTGGCTCGGTCTACTCGCGCTGGTGTGTGGACTGGCTCGCTGGAGCGACGTTCGGCCGCATCTCGCCGCGATCGTGCGTGGCGGAGCGCTGGGTGCGTCGATCGCCGTGCTGAGTCTCGCCGTGCATCTGCTCAGCCAACCCGCAGCACCGGCTGTCGATCCCGCCGTTGCGAGCCGCTATCTCGACGGCTTCGTCCGACTCTGGGACGCGCACCGCATTCCGGGCGATCTGACGGGCTTCGGCGGACTCCTGGTGTGCATCGGCCTCGTCGTCGCGATCGCGCTGTTGCGCTGCGCGCGGCAGCAGATCGGCGCTGCCACCGCGCTGGTGCTCAGCGTCTACATCACGTGCGGCGTGCTCGGCATCGCGCTCGCGCTCGTGCAGCGCTTCGTGCCGCTCGAGCAGATCCCGAACGCGCTGCTGATCGCGATGCCGGCCCGACTGCTCAATCTGCCGGCGCTGGCGTTCCTCCCGCTGCTGATCGGTGTACTCGGGCGCTACCGAACTGACGTGCTCGCGCGCGTATTGCTGGTCGTTCTGGTCGCGGTTGCGGCGCTGCGGCCGCTTTTCCCGGATCTTGCGCTCTATGGCTTGCCCTTCGTCGGTGTCGCGACGGTCTTCGTGATCGCGCGCCACGCCGAGCGGCCAGGCGCCGCCAAGATCGCCGAGATCGGCGTGATGGCCTTCGTCATGCTGCGCGCCTTCGATGCATTCGACGTGGTGCTCTCGGCTGCCAACGGCCCGCTCATCGCGGCGGTCGCCGCCCTCGGGCTGATGCGGGCCGCAGACTGGATGCATCGCAAACGCACGACCCCCCGCGATGGATCGTTGGCGCGAGTCGCGCGCCGGCTCGCCGCACAGCCCTTGTTGCTCCAGCTTCCGCTGCGCCTCGCCCTCGTCGCGACGATCGCGATCACCGCGCAGGCGGGGCGTCGCGGCTTCGAGTTCCGCTCGTCGCGGCTGCGCAACTACACGAACGATCGCGCGCTGGCCGCGGCCTCGCGTGGCGACGGTCTGTTGCTGGTGGCGCCGGGCATCACGACGCCGCAGCTCATCACGCGCCGGCCGGTGGCGCTCGATCCGGGCGCGCTCGACATGCTGCCCTATGCGCTGGCCGGCGGACCCGAGTTCGAGCGCGTGCTGCGCATCGGCTACGGCGTCGAGTTCTTCGCACCGCCGCCGCAGGCGCTGCACACCGCGGTGCTGCCGAGCGATGTCATACAGCCGATCTGGGAAACGCGCAGCGGCTCGGAGTGGCGCGGGATCGCGTCGAGCCTGGGTGTCACCGACGTTCTGGCTCCGGCGAAGTGGAAGCTCGGCGGCGTTCCGGAAGTCGAGCGCAGCGGCGCGTACGCGCTCTATCACATCGCGGTGCCCGCCGGCGCGGGTCCATCCGGGTCTCCGTAGATCCAGATGGGCCAGTCAGCGCGGCGTCCGCTCTCTGTGTTGACGCCGCATCGCCGAAGGACGCGGCGCGCGCGCCCACTCGGCGAGCGCAGTGCGATCGAGCGGGTCGTTGCCGGCCAGGAAGCGCTCGAGGAACGGGAAATCGTCGTAGCCGAAGAACAGCTCGCCATCGACGACCATCGTCGGCACGCCGAACACACCGGCGGCGATCGCGTCGTCGGTCTGTTTGCGCAGCGCCGCCTTCGCTTCCGGTTGCTGCGCCGCCGCGACGAGCGCGGTGCCATCGAGGCCCGCCTCGTTCGCGATCTGCGCCACGACATCCGCGTCGCTGACGTGGCGGCCCTCGGCCCACACGCCGCGCAGCAGCCCACCGACCAGCCGTGCGCGCGCCGCGTCATCCATCGGCAGCGAAGACACGCGCAGCGCCAGCAGCGGGTTGAACGGATGGAACGCCGGCGGGTGCAGCGGCACGCCGAGAAGTGTGGCCTTGCGAAGGTTGTTCTTCGCCATCCACCACGCCTTCGGAAGTACCTCGGCGGGACCCATCTGCCCGTGCGCTTCGAGAAGCCCCGCGAACAGCACCGGCATCGGCTCGATCGGCCGACCGAAGCGCGCGGCGAGCGCCGGCAACTGCGTAAAGGCGAGGTAGACGTTCGAGGAGAGGTAGTCGAGGTAGAAGCGGATCGATGAGTCGCTCATTGGGGCGATTCTAGACCGCGGGTCGCCATGCTGCGCCCCCGTCGTTCGCAGCTGAGGAGAAGAAGATCGTGCGTGGGCCCGGTTTCGCCATTGCCGTTGCCCTTGTGTTCGCGCTTCTGATTGCGACGGCTCCGGCCGGCGCGGACGTCACCGTCGCGGTCGGTCACAGCCGCTTCGATCCCGCGCAGCTGAAGATCAAGAAGGGCGAGTCGGTGAGCTTCGACAACGTCGAGGAGATGCCCGGCGGTCATACCGTGGTTCCCGACGACGGTTCGTGGAAGAGCCCGCCGCTCGCGCTGAACGAGAAGTTCACGAAGCGCTTCGAGCAGAGCGGCATCGTCGAGATCCACATCGAGCAGCATCCCCACGCAACGGGCGTGATCGTCGTCGAGGAGCGCTCTAGCGCGCGGCGTTGGCGAGCACCCGCTCGAACGCGTGCGCAAAGGTGTAGGCGTCCCCTGGCCAGCGCGCAGAGACGTAGTTGCCGTCGACGACGACGAAGGCGGGACTCGCGTCGCTCGCGGTGTCGCGCTTCGTGAGCGAGAGCGGACCGCGGTCGAAGTGCCTAGCCGGATCGCGCTGCGCCGCCCTCACCTCGTCCTCGACGTACGCCGGATAGGTTCGGTAATAGCGGCCGCGTCTCCAGCTCGTGAGGAAGTAGGCGATGCGCTCCTGAACCTTTGCGAGGCAGGTCGTGTGGCGCTCGTACAGCACGCTCTTTCCGGTTGCTGGGTCGATGCTGCGCGCAAGCACCAGCACGCCGTGGCAGATCGCGCCGACCGGGCGTCCGCTCGCGAAGAACGCCGCGACGCGGCGCTGCAACGAGTCCGAGCCGAGGTACTGCCGCATGCCGGGCGCGTGACCGCCTGGCAGCAGCAGCCCGTCGAAGTCGCCAAACGCGGTGGCGTCCCACGATCGGGGCGCGCGGAACGCCGGATCGGTTTCGAGCTCGCGGTAGAACGCACACGCTTCCGGCTCGGCGCCGAGTCGTCCAAACAGCACGCCGGTGAGCAGCAGCGGATCGGCAGCAGGCGCGACGCCGCCCTTCTCGGTGCAGAACTCGACGCGATGCCCTGCGCGCGTGAGCAATCGCCACGGCACCGCGACTTCGGTCACGTCGAAGTCGCGGTCGGGCAGCGGGATCAATACGCGGGACATCGTCTGGCGAAGCTAGCAGCGACGACAGCGCGCGGGCAGCTAGCGTCTCGTGTTGGATGCGGGTCCGGCCGATGTCGGCGCAGGAGCGAACCATGATCCTCGACTACGACCCGTTCTCGTCGCGTTTCCGCGATGACCCGTATCCGGTCTATCGCGCGCTGCGGGAGCGCGCGCCCGTTCATTTTGCGCCCGAGTCGAGAATGTTCTGTGTGTCGCGCCACGAGGACGTCAGCCAGGTGCTGCGGCGCGTGGACTCGTTCTCGTCGTCCGCGATGGCAACCGTGCTGATGAACGCCGACATGGGACCGATGCGGCCGCGCTACGCCTTCGCGCTCGCGCGCTTCCTCTGGAAGACGCGGATCAATCCGGTGCAGATGCAGAAACGCGGGAACCTGACGAGTATCGACCCGCCGCGTCACGACGTACTGCGCAAGATCGTGAATCGCGCCTTCACACCGAAGCGGATCGATGCGTGGGAGGCTCGCGCGCGGGAGATCGTCGCCACGCAGCTCGCGAAGCTCATGCGCGGCGAAGCCTTCGACGTGATCGAGGATCTCGCGATCCCGTTGCCCGTCACGATCATCGCGGAGATGCTCGGCGTCGCCCCCGAGCGACAGCACGACTTCAAGCGCTGGAGCGATGGGATCATCGCGGTGGCCTCGGGTTCGGCGCGCCAGAACCCGGTCGAGAGCGGGATGCTCGACGGCTTCGGTGAACTCTACGCGTATCTACGCGAGACCGTGCGACAGCGGCGTCGCGCGCCCGCCGACGATCTGGTGAGCGTGCTCGTCGATCCGTCGCAGGACGGCGTTCTCGATGAACTCGACGTCGTGAACTTCGTGGTGCTGCTGCTGGTCGCGGGCAACGAGACCACGACCAACCTGATCGGCAACGCCGTCCACGCATTGCTCGAACACCCCGAGCAGCTGGCGCGCGTGGCAACTGATCTCGTGCTGGTACCGAGCCTCATCGAAGAGACGTTGCGTTACGACGCGCCGATCCAGATGGTGTTCCGCACGGCAAGCTGCGATACGGAGCTTGCCGGCACGCAGATTCCCAAGGGCTCCGTCGTCGTGCCGCTGCTCGGCTCGGCCAACCGCGACGAGCGCGTCTTCGACGCACCGGAACGTTTCGATGTGACTCGCGACGCGAAGGGACATCTCGCGTTTGGCCTCGGCGTGCACTTCTGCCTCGGTTCTGCGCTCGCGCGACTCGAAGCGCGTGTCGCGCTCGAAGCGCTGGTGCCGCTGCTCGCAGCGTGCGAAGCGAGCCAGATCGAAGCGCCGTTCGTCGATTCGTTCCTGGTGCGCGGTCGCACGCAGCTGCCGATCGCAGCCGCCGGCACCGCCTAACCGCCCGAGCGTTTCACGATCCAGCCGAGCTTTGCGAGCTCCGCTACCAACAGGTCGCGGTGGTCGCCCTGGATCTCGATCACACCGTCCTTGACGGTGCCGCCCGATCCGCAGCTGCGTTTCAACTTCGAAGCGAGCTCGCCGAGCGCGTCGACGGCGAGCGGCACGCCGGTCACCACCGTCACGCCCTTGCCCTTGCGTCCCTTCGTCTCGCGACCGACGCGCACGACCCCGTCCCCCGTTTCGGGCGCCTTGGCGGCGCGGCGGCACTGACAATTCGCAACCGGCATCCGGCAGCCGGGGCAGATGCGGCCGTGCTCCGTCGAGTAGACGAGACCGCCGGCGCTTGCTGACTTCTTGGGTTTCATCGTCGCTCGCTACGGCCCCAGCAAACCGACTTGTCGCAACACCGAAGCATGATCCCAGTAGATCCGTTCGGTGGCGAGCTTGTCGCCGCGGAATTGCACGATCACCACCATATCGACGACGATTCTCTTCTGCGTCGGCGGCAGATGCGGCAGGAACCACGGCATCGACTTGCTATGCGTGAAGTCGAGGTGGAGTTCGTCCACCAGCTGACCCGCGCCGACCACTCGATTCACGAGCGTCATCTTCAGGTCGTCCGGCCACGACGGAATGAAGTCGTCGCGATAGAAGCGCCGCAGCGCGGGCTTCCCGGAGCCGCCGGTGTTCACCGGCATGTGATTCACGGACGCGTCCTCGACCATCGTGGCCAGCGTCGCCTCGACGTCCTTCGTCTCGAACTCCCCGGCGAGATGCTCGGCCCAAAGCCTCTCGAGGCGCTCGGGACTCAGCACTGCGTTCGTCGAATCGTATTGCGTCATCGTATGCTCCCGTGCAGCTTCCGTCTCATTCCGGCTCGCGCTCCCCGTTGCCTGCCCCGCGACTCGCGATCAGCAGCGCGAGCATGCCACCGACCACCGCGATGTCCGCGAAGTTGAAGATGCCGGTGCGCAACCGGCCGATGCCGAGACTGACGAAGTCCGTCACGTGACCATCGTGCAGGATGCGATCGATCCAATTGCCGAAGCCCCCGCCGACGATCAGGCCGAGTGCGGCGAGCTGGAAGGGTGTCGCTGTGGCGCTTCGCAGCACACCCGCGACCAGCACGAGCAGGCCCGACGGCACGAGTCCGCCGAGTACGAAGGTGCGAAGGAGAGGCGGAAGGCCCGCGCCGATGCCGAGGAATGCGCCCGCGTTGTAGACGACCTCGAAGCGCAGTGCTCCCGAGGCGAGCGAGATCACGCGGCCCGGTTCGATCAGCGCGATCGCTGCAACCTTGCTCGCATGATCGCAGCCGACGCAGGCCACCAGCACCGACACGAAGACGAGAGCGCGTGTGTGATCCATCTCGGCACCTCAGTCGCAAGGACGTTCATGGCGCGAAGAGCGCACGCTTTCAGGACGAGGCTCCAGGCTAGTGCTGCGGGACACAGAGAAAACACGGGGGCGTTGCACCGGTTGCACAAGTCGCGCGCTCGCAGACGCCGAGCGGACCGTCCGGGAGCTGGCACTGAACGCCCATCTCTTCGCAGCGCGCCGGCGCAGCGCCGGAGTGCGAGCCGGGATCGCAGCCCATTCCGATGACGAGCGCGCCGATTGCGATCGCGGGGCGGATTCGATGTGCCATTCGTCGGGCCGAGACTACCGCGTTCTCGTATCGCCGCGTGGTAACGTCGTGATGGGAGGAGCGGCGATGGCAACCCAACTCGATCACATGATTCTTCGCGTGAATGACCAACAGAAGAGCATCGACTTCTACACGCGCATTCTGGGGCTGCACTACGAGGGCGAACGCGGTCCGTTCGCGGTAATCCGCGTCACCGATGCGCTGACGTTGCAGCTCGCACCGTGGACGACGCCCGGCGGCGAGCATCTGGCGTTCGCGATGACGCGCGCCGAGTTCGAGGATGTCTTCCGCCGTGCGCGCGAATCGGGCGTCGAGTACGGCGACTCATTTCACTCCGTCGGGAACATGCAAGGTCCCGCCGATGAGGAAGGGGCGCGCGGTCCCGGCAAGGCGCTGTACCTGTTCGACCCGAACAAGCACCTGATCGAGATCCGCTACTACGAATCCTGAGCGCTCGCGCCGCCTGCCGTCCGACACGCGTTGGCGAAGTGCAGCGAGCGCGGCCAGCGCAGCGAGTTGCGACAGCGCCTTCGCCCGCGCCGGTGGCCGTGTAATCCGCCCTTGCTCGACGTCATCCGGATCGAACCGCCGGGCGGCCCCACGACGCTGCCATCGCCCGCGCGGCGTCGAGAACAGCAGAATCATTGCCACGCATCGCCGTCATCGCTCACTCCCTAGTACAAGGGCTCCGCGAGGAGTGGGCGCACATCTATGGGTGCGTTTCGCAAGGTATCCAGACGGGGAGAAGCGGACGTGAGACGACGGAACGCAGCGCAGATCGACTCGCCCTACCCGAGGCGGCGATTGCCTCTGCTGTGCGCGCTGTTGATCGCAGCGGGCGCTCTTCCTGCTGCCGCGACGCCGATCGTCATCGGGGGTGCGGGTGGCCCCGCTTTCTCGGTCGATCCGATCTACTTCAACGGGTTCGATCAGTTCGGCCTGACGGGCCCCGGCGCCGGTGCGAGTTACCTCGTGACCAGCCCGGTCTCGTTGCTGTCGGTGGGCAATGCGGTGGGCATGCAGTTGACGCTCTCACAGGACTTGCAGCAGCCGGTCTATCAGCATCCCCAATATCCCTCGATCTCCCAGAATCCACTCACCAACGGCGGGATTCCCACCTCGCCTACGGACGCGCTGCCGTTCGTCGCCGACTCGACCTGGACGATCACCAACACATCGGGTCGCGATCTCGGTGGTGTGCTGTTGCTCTTTACCAAGGTGACCGGTGCAACGGGTTATCCGTCCGTCGACGTCGCGCTCGACGACTACTTCTACGAGACGTTGCAGTACGAGAGTGCGACCGCCGGCACGCTGTACTTCGGCGTGATCAACCTCGGGGATCTCGCGGCCAACGGACGAGTATCGTTTCCGGTGCGCTATATCGTCGCGGATCCGATCCTCGGCGACGCGACCCGCGACGTGATGCCGCCCTTCGGCCTGTCCGCGCTCGAACGCGGCTCGTACATTCCCGAGCCGTCGACGTCGGCATTGGTTCTTCTGGGCCTCGCGGTGCTCGGGCGGGGCGCTCGGCGGCCATGCGCATAGTGCAGCGCGCCGTCTCGCGAAGCTCGCTCGCGCTGGCGATCGTGGCTTCGGCGGCGCTTGCCTCGTCGGTACAGGCCGGCGACCTCGTCGAGCGGGCTCGCGCAGAGCGGCTCGTCGCGGCCAATCGCTGCGACGAAGCGCTCGCGGCGCTCGCGGCGCTCGCGACCGACTCCCCCGACGATGCCCGGCTCGCCCAGCAAGTTGGCGAGTGTCAGCTCCGCACCGAACGCTACGACGATGCCGTGATCTCGTTGCGCCGCGCGCGCATGCTCGACCCGACGCTGCGCGACATCGATGTGTCGCTGATGATCGCGTTGTTTCACAGCGGAGACCTCGACGGCACACTCGAAGCGGTCGCCGCTGCGCGAAAAGCCGGCTCGAAGCGGCCCGAAATCGGACTCTACGAAGGCCTTGCTCTCTACGGTCTCGGGCGCGACGACTCCGCCGCGGCGCGCTCGCTCGAGAGCGCGGCTGGCGTCGGCGGCGCCGCGCGCGGCATCGACCCGGTTGCGAACTATTACGCCGGCATGGCCTGGCAGCGCGCAGGCGATCGCGACCAGGCGCGCGCCGCGCTGCAGAAGGTCATCGACGATCATCCCGGAACGTCGTGGGCGCAAGCGGCGCAACGCGCGCTCGATGGCGGAAGTCCTTCGGGAACGCAGGCGAAGCGGATGTGGGCGCGCGTCACCGCCGGCATGGAGTGGGACAGCAACGCCGTCTTCCGCGGTCAGGGCGTGACACTGCCGGAAGACATCTCGGATCAGGAGGACTTCCTCGGCGTGCTGGGTGGGGAGATCGCCGGCGAAGTCGTGCAGAGTGGTCCATGGACGGTCGGTCTGCGCGCCGACTACCTCAGCACCTACCACTTCGATCTCAGCGACTTCGATCTTCAATACCCGGGCGTCGGCGCCTGGGTCGACTACCGACTCTCGCCCGCTTCGCTGCTGCGCCTCGACTACAGCGTCCACTACGGGTGGCTCGGCTACGACGCGTACGTCACGTCGAATCTGCTCTCGCCGCAATGGTTCTACCAGTTCGACGAGTACGGCCTGTTTCGCCTGTACGGATTGTTGTCGTACGACGACTTCCACGACAACTCCGGCAACGTGGCCTCCGGACCTGGCGTCGTCGGAGCGCCGTGCGTCGGCACGACGCTTTGCGGCCCGCCCGGGATCAACGAAGCGCAGGCGCGCGATCGCGATGGCTATGGCGGCGGTATCGGCTTCGACCACACACTGCCCGTCGAGTGGATACGCGGCTCCGTGTGGGGCGGTCTCTTCTGGGAGTTCTACGAATCCGACGGCACCGAGTATCAGTTCAACGGCTACGGGGTGCGGACCGGATTCACCTCGAATTTTGCGCCGAAGTGGGCGCTCGCGGGCTGGGTTGGTTTCATCCACCGGCCCTTCGACAACCCCTCGACGTATCCCAATCCGAACGATCCGAACCTGCTGGCCGGGCAGCAATACGCACTATCCAGCGACAACCGCCTCGACGAGGTCGTGGACGTGGAACTCGAACTCTCCCGCCAACTCACCGACAGCCTCAGCGCGTCGGTTCGCTACGCCTACCAGTGGAATCACTCGAACGTCGACGTCTTCGACTACAACCGCAGCGTCGTCGGCGCGTACCTGACCTGGGCCTGGGGACGCTGAGAGGAGATGGACATGCAGAGCCGACTCGCGACGATGATCTTCTGCCTCGGTTGCGCGACGCTGGGAATCGTCGCAACCGGCGCGGCGCGCGCCGATCAGCTGCCCCCGCAGCCTTGTATCCCCGGCGCTTCGGGACCGCCCGTTGGCATCGTCACCGCGATCTCAGGCAAGGCCTGGGCGGAGGCCGAAACCTGCGACGCACCTGTGGGTCGCGCCCTCGGCTGCGGCGAGTCGATCTACGCGGGCGAACACATCGTCACCGATCCGGGGGCGTCGGTCGCCTTCACGATCGAGCAGAGCGAGGTGTACGTCGCGCCGAACTCGGAACTGGGCGTCGCGCTCGGTAGCAACGGTGCGGCGGATCTCACGCTGCTGCGCGGTCGCGCGCGCGTGGTCGATCCCGACGCCGCAACGGGTGCTGGACGGCGGCTCGCGAGCGGCGAGTTGGTGAGCGTCGGGCGCGGCGACACCGAGATCAGCGCAATCGCGGGGCAGCCCGCGGTGATCTGCGAGTACGCGGTGCCGCTCGCGATCGGCAGCGCCGTCCTTGCGCCGGGAAACTGCGCCGGTCCGGCCTTCGCGTCGCGCCCTGCCGATCACCTCGGTGTGTTGCTGGCCGACGCCGAACGCTGCGATGTGGCCACCAGCGATGAATTCGATCCCTTCGACGTGGCGGGTGGCCCGGGCCTTTCGCCGTTCCCGCCTCCGTCCGTGCCGCCGCCGCCGCCGCCGTCGTGCGCGTTCGGCTCGTGCTCAGGGCCGCCGGTGGGCCCGCCGACGAAGGTCCTGATCGAATCCCCGGGCATCGACGAGCCGCCTCCGCTGTAGCGGAGTGCACGGCGCCGATCCCGATCCGCTCGCAGCAACTATCCGGGCGCGCGCTCGAACGTCATCACGCCCTCGGGCAGATGGTGGAACGTCTGCTGGTCGATCGTGAAGATCACCATCTGCGGCGCGCCGTAGATGCTCGGATCGTCGAGCGTCCCCACCTTCAGCATCACGGCGCCGGGAAGGCCGGATGATCGCGCCAGGATGTGCGTGCCACAGAGCGCGCAGAATTCGCGCGTGACGGGTTTTTCGAGATCGCTGCGCGTGAAGAGCTTCGGCTCTCCCTTGGTGTACGTGAAGTCCGCGGCCGGCATGCCCATCACCGCGTTCGGGTGCCCGCCGGAGATGTACTGGCATTCGCGACAGTGACACTGTGCCTTGAACAGCGGTGTGCCCCCGGCCGAGAAGCGCAGCGCGCCGCAATAGCAACCACCTTCGATGCCCATGATGATCCTCCGCGTTCCAACGGTCAGCGGCGCAACTGCCGGCTGCCGTGGTCGAACCCTAACCCGACTGGCGGGCCGAAGCGAAGCGCACGCAAAGGCAAGGCTGTTGGGCGACCGGTCACGGGGTCGGTGGGTAGAGATACTCGTAGTCGATCACATGTTCGAAACCCATCCGCGCGTACACGGGGCGGCCGATCTTCGACGCCTGCAGGCTTGCCATCCGACAGCCGAACTCCCGTCCGCCACCGACTGCTGCCCAGGTGATCGCCGCTCCGTAGCCGTTGCCGCGCTGCTCTTCGCTCGTCACCACCCAGTAGACGCCGGCAACGCCGGCCGTCGCCACCATCACCGACGTTGCGACGACGGTTCCGTCGACGGCCCCCGCGTAGAGCCGCACCTGGGGCACCGCGAGCAGATGTTCGTTGAAGAAGATGTGCGCTGCGGCAACGGGATGGCCAAACCCGCGGAACGCCACTTCTCGAAATGCGACGAGTTGTTCCGGCGTACGCACCGTCTCGATCGCAAGGCGAGCGGGCGGCGCTGGAATCGCGCCGGGGATCGCGAGCGCCATCCCGGGCGTTGGATCATGCCGACCATGCCAGCCGCTCGACTCCAGCGCTTCCGCCGCGCGACGTCGATCCCCGGCGCGGAACGTCAGCTGAAAGGGAAGCTCGCGACTCCCGAAGTACGTGCGAACCGCGTCAGCCGTTGCGCGGAGATCATCGAATGGCGGCTTCGGGAAGCCAAAGTTGAGCTGCTCGACTGGCAGCCCGCAACTCGCGATCGCTACATCCTTCCGCTCGAGATACTCGCCGGTGTCGGAGCAGCTCATGAAGATTCGCTGTGCGTCCAGGTAACTGCAGTCCATCGCAGACATCGCTTCGTGGCTCATTCGATCCCTCGCCGCAGGCGGCCGGCCGTCACCGATTCGTCTCAGCCGCGCCAAGCGTGGAGCCGCCCGGGAACGTCAGCCGCAGAATCTTCCATACGGTGGTGCCGAACTGACGCGCGAGAGAACCCGTGTTGTACGGCAGGTCAGGGAACAAGTGATGCTCGATCTGATGTGAGAGATTGCCGGAGAGTACGTGAAAGAGCTTGCCGCCGCGGATGACCGCACCGTCGCTTGCCGCGCGCCATGCTCACGCTCCGCCGCACATCTCGCCGCCCAACGTCGGGCAACAGCCGCGCGCCGAAGTGGCGGCAAATCGGATCGGCGACCGCGTCTGGCTAGAGTGGCCGATGGTCGCCGCTTGGTCCCGGCGTGATGTGGATGAGCTGCGCTTGCTCCAGAACGCTGACCCGGTGCCACTCGCCTCTTCGCACGATGCAAGCCTCTCCCGGGCCGATCTCGATGGGTGCGTTCGGTTCCGAGTCGCCCACTACGCGCAGCCTTCCAGATATCACGTACAGGACTTCATCTCCATCTGGATGAACCTCGCCGCCATGAGGCGCGTCATGGACCATCGTCACAATTCCAACCGTCATGCCATCAATCCTCTCCGGAGGACCAGGCTTCCTCGCTCTCGCGGAGACGGAAAGATCGCGATGAATATCGAACGAATAGCGGGAAACATCTACCGGAGTGATCTTGCTCATGGATGACTCTCCCCTACGTCGCGGTGCACGCCTTGCCGTCTCACGGAATGGCGCTCAGTGGCCGCGCGTCAGCGCAGTCCGCTGCAGTACAGTGTCAGCCAGCCATGCCTTTTCTGTCGGGCTCGCTGCGAACCACATCGGTTCCTGCCACGAGATCGTGCCATCCGCGCTTCTGCTTCGAGAACGCCACCCAGAGAAAGCCCAGACCAGGAGGCAGGTAGGAAAGTAGCTTCGCGAGATTGCGGCCAATCGACCGAGCCAGCGTCAGGCGTTCACCATCTGGACCTACGACTCGTATGCGTGCGGCCCGTTTTCCAAGCGTGCCTTGGAGTGCAGACGCTTCCATCGCTGTGGAGTAGAGCAGCCAGACCAGGAATACTGAATCGCGAATCTGGCTCCGCTCCACGAGGAACTGGGTTCGCGCTTCGAGGCTCCGCGTTTCCGCGCGGTAGGCCCGCCATGTCTGGTCGAAGCCGAGGAAGAGGTAGAACACCATTGCGGTGAGCAAGAGGATTGGGACGATGTCGAGGGTGTATGCCCCGAGCCTTCGCCAGAATCCCGCATGCCTCATCGTTGCTGGCCTCTCGAGTTGGCTTGGCAACGCCACCGTTCACCGGCGGCCATGCGTAGCATGGACGTCCGCGTGCAGCGCCATGTCCGGCGCGTTTCACTGATTGGTCTCGCCATACACCACGACCTTTCCTGCCTGGGCAGCAAAGCGGAGCAATGACAGATGGGACCTCAGAAAATTGAAGACGAATGACAGCGATTCCCCGTCGTCGTCGTCGTCTGGGCATGGGGTTTGGGAGGCGCAGGATTGACTCAAGAGTCGTTGCACTTGTTCCTCCGTATGGTTGTAGACCCAACCGTCCTTGATGATCGCATCGCTCGGGTAGACGAGCTGAGCAGGTAGGGGCTCAAAGCCTTCTGCGTGAAGCGTCAGGGTTGGTTGATATGGATCTTTCGTTGCCTCGACGACGAGTGCTGGATTCGACTCGATCTCATTGATGAGGGCCTCGAGTTGCGTCGCGGAGTGCTCCATTGCTTCCTGCTGAAGCAGGCAGGCATCCTCGAGCAGATAGAGGTTCCTGCCATTCGATGCCTGCTCGCAGATGCGGCCCAACCTCCAGAGTAGACAGCCGTTTCGTGACGGGGCATACACAAAGTGATCAAGATCCTGCTTGGGTCCATCGAGCAATGTCCGCGGGTCAGCGCCAACTGCAGCCTGATCGCCGGAGATGACAATCGCGAGAGTGTGTGAGTACCAAGCCATGTTCCGCCCAATGGGTTGGCGCCAAGCTGCAAGCCGCAGCGCATCTGTGGCCCGCCCGGAGCGCCCGATTTCGAGGCCGGACGGTATCACGGGCCAACCGCAGCGCGCTTTGGCTCTTCAGCAAGAAAATTCTGCAACCCGTCTTGCACCTTCCACGCCCGAGCAGTTCGCGTCCCCTTGTTCCATGGCTCCTGGCTCTCGCAGATGTCACGCGACTGCGTCACGCAGATGTCGATCACCGCGCCGAAATCGGCCTGAAGAATCCACGCGACGTCGGGCTATTGGGTCTTGCGCGGCGAATTCCGTGGGACTTCCGCGATGAGCTTCTCCCCGTCGGCCGGCACAATCTCCGCCGCCTGCGATTGCGACTCGCATCCACGCGCTACGGCGTCGACGCTGCTGGCGATCCGGTGCGCCTCGGGCAGCTGGGCGAAGAGGGTGTCGACTGCCACTGCGATGGAGAGCCCGACGAGCCTCGTCAGCGTCGAGCGCCGGTGCGCGTTCGCGTGTGCGCGATCACGCCGGCGACGAGTCCTGCGACCATGCCGCCCGGTCCGGTGATGAAGATGCCGAGCAGCGATGCCTGGTCTGCGTCCGGATCGAGCTCGATCGGAGCGAAGAAGCCGCACGCCAATCCGACTCCGCCGAGTGCGATCGCCACACTCCGATCGGCGGAGAGTCGTCGATGTCTCGCTTCGTCTTCGAGTCGCGATTCGGCGCTCAGCTGAGTGTCTTGCGCAAGAAGATCTGGCTGCCGCCGATGGGGTAGCCCGGGAACTCACCGCAAACGGTGTAGCCGTGTTTCTGGTAGAACGCGGGCGCCTGGAAGCCATGGGTGCTGAGCACGATCTGCCGGCACCCGCGCGCCAGCGCTTCGCGTTCGGCGGCAGCGAGCAGGCGCGAACCGATGCCGCTGCGGCGCTCCGCTGCGCGCACCCACAGCCACTTGACCTCCGCACAGCCGCCCCAGGTATGACCGCTGAGGCCCGCGCGGATCGCGCCACGGTCGTCGCGGAGAAAGATCGCCAGCATGCGGCCGTCGTGATGGCCGGTGACGTCGGCGTTGTGCTGGTTGATCTTGCTCTCCAGGAACGCGATGTCGGCTGCGGCGGGATCGTCGGATACTTGAAGCGGCTCGTCGGGCATGCCCGATGATGCCACGTCGCGCGGCGGTCCCGCGGATGAACCCGGTCTAGAATGCCCCGATGCCGCTCACCCCCTTCGGCCCCGCCGCGCGCGCGTGGTTCGAATCCGCGTTCGAAGCTGCGACGCCCGTGCAGGCGCAGGGCTGGGCGCGCATCGCCGCAGGCGAGCACGCGTTGCTGATCGCACCCACGGGCAGCGGCAAGACGCTGGCCGCGTTCTTCTATTGCATCGATCGCCTCTCGCGCGCCGGAGCGCCTGTCACCACCGAGCCGCCGCGACCGCCCGGCGTGCGCGTGCTCTACATCTCGCCGCTGAAGGCGCTCGTCTATGACATCGAGCGCAATCTGCGCGCGCCGCTCGTCGGTGTGCGGCGCGCGGCGGAGAAGCTCGCGCTGCCGGTGCGGATGCCGCGCGTCGCGGTGCGCACCGGCGACACGCCCGCGCGCGAGCGACTCGAACAGGCGCGCGATCCCGCCGAGATCCTCGTAACGACGCCCGAGTCGCTCTACCTGATCCTCGGCTCCGCACAGCGCGAGACGCTGCGCAGCGTCGAGTGGGTGATCATCGACGAGATCCATGCGCTGGCGCCGACCAAGCGCGGCGCGCACCTGGCGCTGTCGCTGGAGCGTGTTGCGCAGCTCACCGCGCGTGATCCGCAACGGATCGGTCTCTCCGCTACCGCGCGACCGCTCGCCGAGGTCGCGCGCTTCCTCGGCGGTGATCGCCCCGTTGCGGTCGTCGATACGAGCGCCCGCCCGCGCCTCGACATCGAGATCTGCGTCCCAGTTCCCGATATGACCCGCCCCGTCGCGCCCGCGTCACAACAACCTGACAAAACCACCGACACGAGCCCGGCACCGCTTTCGTCGCTGTCAGGTTATTCGGCGGAATTGCCGGAGCCTTCGCTGGGGCTTTGGCCGGCGATCCATCCGGCGTTGCTCGAGCAGGTGCTGGCGCATCGATCGACGATCTTGTTCGTGAATTCGCGGGGGCTTTGCGAGCGGCTTTGTCAGCGGCTCAACGAGCTTGCGGGCGAGCAGATCCTGCTCGCGCATCACGGCAGCATTGCGCACGAGCAGCGGCGCGAGATCGAGGAGGCGCTGAAGGCGGGGCGGATTCGCGGGATCGTTGCGACGTCGAGTCTCGAACTCGGCATCGACATGGGCGCGGTCGATCTGGTGTTGCTCGTCGAGTCGCCCGGCGCGGTTGCACGCGGGCTGCAGCGAATCGGACGTGCGGGGCACCACGTCGGCGAGGTTTCGAAGGGGCGCGTCTATCCGAAGCACCGCGGCGATCTGCTCGAAGCCACCGTCGTGTGTCGCGGTATGGAAGAGGGCGCCGTCGAGGCGACGCAGATCCCGCGCAATCCGCTCGATGTGCTGGCGCAGCAGATCGTTGCGATGTGTGGCGTGGCGCCGTGCAAGGTGGACGACCTCGAGCGCGTGATCCGGCGCGCGGCGAACTACCGTGATCTGTCGCGCGATGCGCTGGTTGCGGTGCTCGACATGCTCGCGGGTCGCTACCCGTCCACCGATTTCGCGGAGCTGCGACCGCGCCTCATCTGGGACCGCGAGGCCGACGTGCTCACGCCGACGCGCGGCGCGGCGAAGCTCGCGGTGCTGTCGGGCGGCACGATTCCCGATCGCGGCATGTACACCGTGCACGTCGGCGGCGAGGGGCCGCGCGTCGGCGAACTCGACGAGGAGATGGTCTTCGAGTCGCGGCCGGGGCAGACGATCACGCTCGGCGCGTCGACCTGGCGTGTTACCGAGATCACACGCGATCGCGTACTCGTCGCGCCGGCCCCCGGCGAGGTGGGTCGTTTGCCGTTCTGGCGCGGCGAAGGGCCCGGTCGCCCGATCGAACTCGGCCGCGCACTCGGCGCATTCGTGCGCGAAGTCGCCGACAAGCCGCGCGAGGACGCCGAGGCATGGCTACGCGCGACGCATCATCTCGATGCCTTCGCGGCGCGCAACCTGCTCGATCACCTGGACGAGCAGCGCGAAGCGACCGGCACGCTGCCCACCGATCGCGCCATCACGATCGAGCGTTTCCGCGATGAACTCGGCGACTGGCGCGTCTGCATCCTGTCGCCGTTCGGTGCGCGTGTCCACACGCCGTGGGCGCTGGCGCTCGAAGCGCAGCTCGGGCTGGACGCGGGCTACGAAGTCCAGGCGGTGTCGAGCGACGACGGCATCGTGCTGCGCTTCGCCGACGCCGATGTGTTGCCCGCGGTCGACGCGCTGCTGCCCGATCCGGAACTCGTCGAAGATCTGGTCGTCTCGCAGCTCGGCAACTCGGCGCTCTTCGCCGCGAGCTTCCGCGAGAACGCCGCGCGCGCGCTGCTGCTGCCGCGTCGCCGGCCCGGCTCGCGCACACCGCTTTGGGTACAGCGCCTCAAATCGCAGAACCTGCTCGCGGTCGCGCGCCAGTTTCCGAGTTTTCCGATCATCCTCGAGACCTACCGCAGCTGCCTGCAAGACGTCTTCGATCTGCCGGGCCTCGTCGATCTGCTCCGCCGCATCCGCTCGCGCGAAGTTCGGGTCGACGAGGCGGAGACGCGCATCGCCTCGCCGTTTGCGCGCTCGCTGGTATTCGCGTACACGGCTGCATACCTGTATCAGGGCGACTCGCCGGCGGCCGAGCGCCGCGCGCAGGCCCTGCAGCTCGATCGCAACATGTTGCGCGACCTGCTCGGCCAGGAGCAGCTGCGCGATCTGCTCGACGCGCGCGCACTCGAAGAAGTGGAGGACGAGCTGCAGGGGCGCGCCGAGTCGATGCGCGTTGCGCACGCCGACGCGCTGGTGGATCTGCTGCGCCGCGTCGGTGATCTCAGCCGCGACGAACTGGTCGCTCGCTGCGAAGCGGATCCCGCGGCGTGGCTCGACGAGCTGTCGTCGCGGCGTCGCGTCGTTGCGATCCGCATCGCCGGCGAAGCGCGCTTCATCGCCGCCGAGGACGCCGCGCTCTACCGCGATGCGCTCGGCTGCGTGCTGCCGGTCGGTCTCGCGAGCGCGCTGCTCGAACCCACAGCCCTTCCGATGGAGCAACTTCTGTTGCGCTACGCGCGAACGCATGCGCCGTTCCCGGCGGTGCAGCTCGCGCGACGCTTCGATCTGTTGCCCGCGCAAGCGGAAGTGGCGCTCGGGCTGCTCGAAGCGCGCGGACGGCTGCTCTCCGGCGAGTTCCGCCCGGGCGGTCGCGAACGCGAGTGGTGCGACGCCGAAGTGCTTCGCCGGATCCGCCGCCGCACGATGGCGAAGCTACGCGGCGAAGTCGCGGCGGTCGAAGCGCGGGTGCTCGCGCGCTTCCTTCCGGCGTGGCACGGTATTGGCGCCGCGCACGGCGGCGAGCGCCGGCTCGACGATGTGCTCGCGCAGCTCGAAGGTGTTCCGCTGCCGTTCTCGGATCTCGAGCGGATGGTCCTGCCGGCGCGCGTGCGCGACTTCGATCCGCGCATGCTCGATGAACGCGGCGCGCTCGGGAAACTCGTCTGGGTCGGCTGCGGCGCGCTCGGCGAACGCGACGGCCGCGTCGCGCTCTATCGCCGCGAGCGCGCGGGCCTGCTGGTCGACGTTCCCGACGTCCCCGCGGAACTCGGCGCGCTGCATCGCGCGATGCTCGAACACCTCGAACGCCGCGGCGCTTCGTTCTTTGCCGAGTTGCTCACGATCGCGGGCGCCGCCAGCGAGCGACAGGTCTTCGATGCGCTCTGGGATCTCGTCTGGGCGGGGCTCGTCACGAACGACACCTTCAATCCGCTGCGCGCACTCGCGGCGCGTGCCCCGCGTCAGTCCTCTGGATCATCGAGCCGGCGAAGGCCTGGCAAGAACGCGCCGTCGCCGGCTGCGGGACGCTGGTCGCTAGTCGCGCAACTGGTAGCGGGGCCGGTCGATGCGACGCGCCGTGCGCACGCCCGCTCGCTGGTGCTGCTCGATCGCTGGGGGATCGTCGCGCGCGACGCACTCGCAGCCGAGTCGATCGTGGGCGGCTTCTCTGCGGTGTATCCGGTGCTACGCGCGATGGAGGAGGCAGGCAAGATCCGCCGCGGTCACTTCGTCGATGGACTCGGCGGCGCGCAGTTCGCGTTCGCCGGCGCGGTGGATCAGCTGCGCGCGGCGCGCGATCGCAGCGAGCAAGCCGACGTCGTGCTGCTCGCGGCGATGGATCCCGCGAACGCGTATGGCGCTGTGCTGCCGTGGCCGGCGCCGACACAGCGGGATGGCGCCGAAGCAGGTCGGCCACGCCGCGCTGCCGGCGCTGCGGTCGTGTTGGTGGACGGAGAACTCGCGCTCTACCTCGATCGCGGCGGGCGCCAGGTGCTTAGCTTCCCCGCCGTCAGCGGCGATGCGTTCGTGAGCGCGGCCGGCGCGCTGCGCCAGCTGCTGCTCGACCGCCGCCGCCGCGCGCTGCGCATCGAAAGGATCGACGGCGAGCCCGCGCTCGATTCGCCGCTGCGCGCCGCATTCGAGCAGGTCGGCTTCCGCGCCGAGTACAAGGGCCTCGCGCTCGATCGCTTCGCGGCGGAGCGGGGCGCGGATCGCACCAGCCCCTGAACACTTGGACGCGTGATCGGTACGCGATCGATGCCAGCCACGCGCCGCACGGCTCTTCGTAGCGGGCCATGCTCATCAGCGTCATCGGCTGCACGATCTGCAGGCCCTGCTCGAGACACCTGCGCAGCAGCGGGGCGTTCCGCGTCGGAACGAGAGAACCGGGGCCATGGAAGATCGATGCGGCGGCGACCAGCGCCTGCACGTCTTCGTTGCTCTCCCCGACCGCGTGGCTGAAGAGCGCGATGCCAGTGGCGTAGCCGGTGATGCAACCGGCGCGCAGCGCCACCTGCGCGGTGTCGCTCTCGATGGGTCGGGGCAAAGAAGGGCTCCAGCGCGCCGCGCACACCGGCCGGCCCGTGGAACTTGGAAAGGGGGAAGTTCGCGGGAACTACGCGCTCTGCGGGGAGCGATCGCGCAGGTAGAGCAGCCGCGCGGTCATCGCCAGGAAGCCGATGCAGCCCGTGCACGCGACGAGCATGAGCCACGGGAGTGGGCGCATGCCGAGCGCCTTCGCTTGCGGCACGACGAGGAACCACGCAATGCCCACGGCCGACAGCAAGTCGATCCAGATCTGGTTGCCCCACAGATTGCGGGTGTGCTCCGTCCAGAAACCAAGCATCCCCTCCGCAGTGATCGCGTGGATCGAGAAGAGCAGGAACGCGAATGATGCGAGTGCCGGGAACAACCAACTGTTCTTCGTGCGCACGCCATCTCCAGCGGCGACATACACCGAGAACGCCAAGAACGAAATCGCTGCTGCCACGGGGATCAATACTGTGTTCATCGCCACTCCTCAGGTCAATGCAGTCGAGACGGCCGATCGAGCCACGCCCGCGCGACGCTCGCGACCCGCATCGCGTCAGGCTGGCTGCACTGCTCGGCCGTGTTCCCCGCCGCTGGTCGCGGCCTTGTGCGCCGACTCGCGGCGGATCAGGTAGAGCAGCGGCCCGATCGAGCCGAGCGCGAGAGTGAGCACGAGGTACGGCCACAGCGTCGCGCCGCGCGCACGCGCGTCGTTCCACATCCACACCATCACGAGCGACAACGCGATCAGCAGGTCCGAGAACACGAGCAGCGTCGGCAAGCCCGCGCTGAGCAGGTTCTCGAAGAAGCCGATGTAGCCGAACTGGGCGATCGCATAGACGTTCTCGATGCCGAAGGCGGCGAGTACGACGCCGAGCAGGATCTGGGTCTTGGTCATCTCGTATTCCTTTCGTGGGTCGGGCGATGAGGCCCGCCGGATGGAAAATCTCATGTGCAACCGACGTGCCCGCGTCGCGACGCTACCAGCGCGAGCTTCGCTGGCGAAAGCGTTGCAGCGCTGCAACGCCGTGGGGAGCGAATGCAACGTCGCCCGCCGCCGCTGCGCCGCGCTGCGCTCGCGGATCCGGTATGCGCCTTGCTGTAGGATCCGGCCGTGCCGCCGCTCGCATCACTCCGTAGACACTGGGACTGGATCGGCCTCGCCGCGGGCGGCGCGATGGGACTCGCCGACTACGGCCTCTTCGTCTTCATGGGTTCGCCCGAGCTGTCGCCGCCGGATCCCGCGATCTTCGCGATCGGGCTCGCGCTGACCTTCGGCGCGCTCGGCTTCGCGGTGGGGCGCCTCGCGATCCAGCGCCAGCGCGCGCGCCGCGACGCCGACACGATCGCGAGCCAGCTATGTCAGCTCGAAGATGCGCAGCGCGCGCTGGTGCAGCAGGAAAAGCTCGCCGCAATCGGCCGGATCGCCGCGGGCGTCGCGCACGAGGTGCGCAACCCGCTCGGTGTGATCCGCGCTTCGGCCGCGCTGGTGCGCGAGGGCTTCGCGCCCGGCGACGACGCGTTCCGCGCCTGTCAGTTCATCTGCGACGAGAGCGACCGGCTCAACGTTCTCGTCGCGACGCTGCTCGACTTCTCTCGGCCGACGCATCCACGTGTCGAAGTGATCGACATCGAGAAGGTGCTCGATCACGCACTCGAAGTGGCGGGCGACGCGATCCGCGCCGCCGATGCCCGCGTCGTCCGCGAGATCGCGCCCGGACACGACCCTGTGCGCGCCGATCCGAATCTGCTCGCGCAGGTGTTGCTCGATCTGCTGATCAATGCCGCCGAGGCCGTCGCGAGCGGCGGTCGCATCGCGGTGCGCGTCGCGACCGACGCCGCCGCGCTGCGCATCGAGGTCGCCGATGACGGTCCGGGCGTCGCGGCTTCGCTACGAGCGCAACTCTTCGAACCGTTCGTGACGACCAAGGCCCGCGGCACCGGCCTCGGACTCGCGATGGCGCTGCGGATCGCGGAGGCGCACGGCGGCACGCTGGTATTCGTCGAGGGCGCGGGCACCGGGCCGGGTGGCGTCGGTGCGTGCTTCCGACTCCTCGTGCCGGCGCGCCGCGAGGTCGCCGCATGAGGGCGCGCATCGCGGTGCTCGACGACGAAGCGCGCATGGCCGAGGTGATCGCAATGGTGTTGCGCCGTGAAGGCCACGAGGTCGAGCCGTTTCGCGATGGCGCCGCAGCACTCGCCGCGCTGCGCGAGCGACCGTTCGATCTGCTGCTGACGGATCTGCGCATGCCGGCGCCCGACGGCCTCGCGGTGTTGCAGGGCGCGCTCGCGATCGATCGCGAGCTGCCGGTGATCCTCGTCACCGCGCACGGCTCCGTCTCCTCGGCGATCGAGGCGATCCGGCACGGTGCGTACGACTACGTCGAGAAGCCCTTCGACAACGACGAACTGAAGGCACTGGTGCAGCGCGCGCTCGACTGGACGCGGCTCTCGCGTGAAAATCGCTATCTGCGCAGCGAGCTGCGCAGCCGCCACTCGATCGACCAGATCGTCGCGGTGAGCGATGCGATGTGCGACGCGCTCGATCGCGCGCGCCGCGCGGCGAAGAGTCCCGCAACGGTGCTCGTCACTGGCGAGAGCGGCACCGGCAAGGAACTGATTGCGCGCGCCGTGCACTATCACAGCGATCGCGTCGGGCAGCCGTTCGTCGCGGTGAATTGCAAGTCGCTCGCGGTGGGCGTGCTCGAGTCGGAACTCTTCGGGCACGAGCGCGGTGCCTTCACCGGGGCCGAGCGGGCAAAAAACGGGCTCTTCGAGCAGGCCAACGGCGGCACGCTGTTCCTCGACGAGATCGGCGAGGTCGACACCGGCTTCCAGGCGAAGCTGCTGCGCGTGCTGCAAGAGCGCACGGTGCGGCGGGTAGGCGGCGACGCATCGCACGCGGTGGACGTGCGCGTCGTTGCGGCGACCAATCGCGACCTGCGCGCCGAAGTCGCGAGTGGTCGCTTCCGCGAGGACCTCTACTTCCGTCTGGCGGTGATTCCGATCCACTTGTTGCCGCTGCGCGAACGCCGCGAGGACGTATTGCCGCTTGCGCGCCACTTCCTGGCGAAATGGAACGCGGAACTCGGTCGCGCGGTGCGCGGCTGGAGTGACGAGGTCGAAGCGTGGTTCGGTCGCCACGCGTGGCCGGGCAACGCGCGTGAGCTCGAGAACGTGATCGAGCGCGGCGTCGTCTTGACGCGCGGTGATCTGCTCGCGCTCGATGACTTGCTGATCGACGCGCAGGACGGCCCGAACGTTGCGCCCGCGGAAGCGAGCGCCGCCGATCTCCGCAGCTTTCTCGATGGCGCCGCCGCGGAGCGCGTGCGCGTGGTGCTGGCGGAGACCGGTGGCCGGCGCGTCGAGGCGGCGGCGCGACTCGGGGTCGATCGCACGACGCTGTACCGGCTGATGCGGAAGTTCGGCATCGAGTCAGCGGAGTAAGAGGGGGCCGCGGAAGGGGGTGGTTGCCGGGACGACCGCGGGCCTTATGAGTCTCGCCGCTCGGCTTTGCCTCGCTACGCGGGACGATGGGGTTTTGGGGTTGGTTGCTGGCATGGCCGCGGGCCTCATGGATGTCGCCGCTCGGCTACGCCTCGCTACGCGGGATGAGGGGGCTTCGGGCTCGGCGTTTGTTCAGTGCTTCGCCGACTTCGTGGGTTTGCCGGAGAGTGTGTCGAGACGCGCGATCAGTGCTTCGACCTTGTAGCGGAGCGGGGCGCGTTCGAGCAGGCCGCGCTCGACCGCATGCACGGCGTTGGAGACAGACGGATGGTTGCGCCCGAAGAGCTGCGCGATGCGCTGCATCGAGGCGTCCGTGTAGCGGGTGCACAGGTACATCGCGAGTTGGCGCGGCACCAGCACGTCGCGACGGCGCGTGCGCGACGCGAGTGCGCAGGGCGTCGTCTGGAATGCCGTCGCGACCGTCGCGACGACGCGCTCGATGTCGAGTCCCTGTGCCGCGAGGCGCGGCAGCATCTTGCGCAGTGCCGACTCGACGAGATCGAGGTCGATCGTGCGCTTCAGCAGCGAGGCGCTCGCCACCACCTGGATCAGCACGGCTTCGAGATCGCGCACGCTGCCAGGCACCGAGACGAGACGCTCGAGCGCACCGGGCGGAAGTCGCACGCCGCCCGCGGCTGCCTTCGAGCGCAGGATCGCGCGGCGCAGTTCGAGGTCCGGCGCCTCGATCTCGGCGCACAGACCGCTCGCCATCCGCGACGCGAGGCGCGGGTCGAGGTCGGGGATCTCCTTCGGCAGTCGCTCGGCGGTCAGCAGCACTCGCGCGCCGCGCTGTGCGAGCGATTCGAGCGTGTGGAGCAACTCGAGCTGGGTCTGGCGCTTGCCGCCGACGAACTGGATGTCTTCGAGCACCAGTAGATCGCAGTCGCGGCGGTAGCGCGCCTTGAACTCGGCCGTCCGGTTGGCGCGGATCGCCGCGAGCAACTCGTTGGTGAACTGTTCTCCCGAGGCGGAGACGACGCGCGCCGACGAGTGCTCGCGCGCTTCGCCGACCACCGCGGCAGCGAGGTGCGACTTGCCGAGCCCGTCGGGAGCGACCAGATAGAGCGGACTCATCGCGAGCTGACGTCCTTGCGCGAGCGCTACGCACGCCTCGCGCGCGAGCGCGTTGCCCGGCCCGACGACGAAACTCGCGAAGGTGTGCTGCGGAAGGTCGGGACGTGAAGGCAGCGGCGCCGGCTCCGGCGCGAGCGAGATGGTGCGCGAACGAGGTTCGGGTGGGCGCACGGCGGGCGACGTGGCGTGTCGTGTGGCGGCAACCGCGCTTGCGTCGTTCGCGACGGCAACCGTCGCGAGCGGCGGCGCCGCGCGCAGCGCTGCGCCGATCTCCAGCGTGACCTGACCCGGCTGGCCGATTTCTTCGCTCAGCAGTTCTTCGATGCGCGTTACGAAGCGCTCGCGAACGCGGTCCCGATGGAACGCGCTCGGGCACGAGAGACGCAGAACCAAGCCGTCCACCTCGGCGCGGATCGGGGTGATCCACGCCGACAATGCGAGCGGCGAAAGTTCGTGCGCTAGACGGCGCAGTACGCCGTCCCAGACCTGAGGGGGGCAGGTCATGCGACGATATTCCCAGACGATTCGAGGCTGTTGGTCGGACGTTTTGATCGGAACTTCGGTCTGAATCTCTGCCTGAGTTTGTGCCGGAATCTCGGTCGAAGGTACTGTCGAATTTCCCGAATTCTTCCGGCGCGAACTCCAGAAGCGGGCGCAGTAGACCATACGAATTCGGCACGCGCAAGAGGGGAAACGCGGCGATCGCGCATCCAAAACGACACCGGAAAGAGACATCTCGAAACAGCGGCTCGCCGACGGAGAACTCGCGTTTGCAAATCAGATCGCGATTCGATTCCGGGGAGTTCGCGGCGTCGCGTGAGATCGTGCCGAGTGCCGGGATGCGACGCGGAGCCGCTCGCGAGCCGCGCTTCGGTTCGCGCGACGATCTCGCGTGTTCTCGAAAGATCTCAATATCTCGGCGATTCGCGAAAATTCAGTGCAACGCGCCAGACGGCCCGGGCATGCCGCCCAGCAACTCCGCCAAACGGAATTGCAAGACGGCGACGAGACGCTCGCAACGCGCCATCGGGCCCTCTGCTTCGAGCAGTCCCTGCTTTTCCGCCGCCGGCAGCTCGAGCATCTGGCACAGCGCGCTGACAAACGCCGTGTCCTCGACGCCCGAGAAGCGGCGTGGATCGATCTCGTGTGCGGAGTCGGGCGCAACGAAGCGCAGCAGCTGCGCCAGCAAGTCGATCGCATCTGCGCGCAATCCCTGAAGCGGAATGCCCTCGCGCCGTTCGTCGAAGCGCTCCGTCAACAATTCGACACGTGCGAGGCGATAGGAGCGCTCCGCATCGCGCGGGATTTCTTCGGCGATGCGAAAGCGTTCGGCGCCGAGTAGGACGATGTCGTAGCGACCGTCGTCACGCCGACGCGCCTGCTCGATCGTGCCGACGCTACCGATCGTGAAGAGCGGCGGATCGCCCCCCATCTCCGCCACGTGTTCGGGACGCACGGTGACCATGCCGATGCGCCGCGTGCCAGCGAGCGCCGCAGTGATCATCTGCTGGTAGCGCGGTTCGAAAACGTGAAGCGGACAATGGACGTGCGGAAAGAGAACGACGTTCGAGAGCGGGAAGAGCGGGATCAGCTCTTGCGGAATCGATGTCTTCACGAAACGAAGATAGCGACTCGATCGCGTTTGCTTGACGCGACGCGTGCGCAGCGGAAGACTCGCTCGTCGCATGACACGGATCGCGCGATGCTGACCGGCCGGTGCCGATCCACGACGGCGATCCGCGATGTCGATCAAACGGTGTTGATCGGGCGATGCTGATCGAGGAACTCGAGCGGGACGCGGCGCGCATCGCGCGGAGCTTCGGCCTCCGGTATCGCGTGATCGAGCCGGAGCGCCCGCAGGTGAAACGCCGACTCGGCGTCTGCTACCGCGACGGCACGATTCGCATCCGCTTGCTGCACGCGGCGACCGGTCGGCCGCTCAAGTACTCGAGCCTCGTCGATACGCTGTGCCACGAGCTGGCGCACCTGCGCCACTTCAATCACGGCAAGCGCTTCCAGGCGTTCTACCGCCGCATCCTCGAGCACGCGCGCCGGGAAGGGATCTATCGACCGGGCCGCGACGAAGAGCCGGCTTTCACGTCGGCGCTCGTCGAGATCGCCGAACGCGCGCCGGACGCGATCGTTTCGCGAGCGGTGGCGTGCGCCGGGTCAGGGCCCGAGCAACTCGCACTGTTCTAGTGTGGGCCTGGCAGAGCAGGGGCCCGACGCGGCTCAGCCGCTGGCCTCGGCCTGCTTGTCGTAATCCTCGAGCGTGTTCGGACCCTCGAGAACCTGCACCTTGATCGCGTCGCACGCGATCGCCTTGTCGAGAACCTCCTTCAGGAGGCCCTCCACCGTCAGTTCATCGTACTCGGCAAGAGTGTTCTCGAGCGTTTCGCCCGAGATCGTGAACTGCAGGACGGCTTTGATCTTGACGTCCATCGGAACCCTTGGCCGCCCGGGGATTTGCTAAGTGGGCGACAATGCTTGACAAATTCATCCAGCGAGGGGCGAAACATACCGGATGGTGGGAGCCACTTCCATGAGTTCGGGGCGTTTTCTCGATGTTTTTTAGCCGACCTTTGCGACTTCGATCGGGTTGGGGCGGTTGCCCTTCGACTCGTTGGCCTCGATCCGGGCATGGATTGTGGCAAGAACGAGCGCGCCGAGAGCGGTTCCGGTGAACAGCCAAACGGAGAGCTGGTGGAGCGTCGCGAAACGCGCGGCGAGGCCCGGCGCGAGGCCCGGGTCGGTCAGGTGGATCTCAGCCACGGCCCGCGAGACGCCGAACTGATTGACGAGGCACGACATGGAAAGCACCAGCGGAACCCCGATCGCGAGGCGCCCTCGACCGAGTACGGCGCCGAGCACCGCCAGTCCAGCCCCCAGCACGGCGCCGGCGGCGAGCAGTGG
>JANLTC010000163.1:0-33908 GCA_031362725.1 Deltaproteobacteria bacterium
GCGGCCAGTCGCTGGGCGAGTCGCTCGCCGAGGGGCTCGGCGCGGGCGCGCGAGGCGAAGCGCGGCGCGTGCTGGACGTGCTCGTCGAGCGCGGCGACCTGTCGCGCGCAGAGGCCGACGAGATCGAGGCGGCCGTCGCGCATGCTGCTGCAACGCAGCGCCGTTGGGTCGATGACAACCTGCTCGCGCCGCTCGGCCGCGCACTTGGTGGCGTTGCCAAGGCGGCAGCGCCGGCTGCTGGCACGGGCGCATTGCACGATCGCCTCGCCGCGATCGAAGCGCGTCTCGAACGCATCGAACGCGCGCTCGCAAAGCGCGACGATCCGGAGCGCTAGCCATGCAGCTCGGCGCGCTCGTCCGGATTCCGCGCACCTACAAGAATCTGCAGCGCCTGCGCGAGATCCTCGGCGTGATCGTCAAGTACGGCTTCGGCGACCTCGTCGCGCGACTCGAAATCGAGAACGCGCTCGAACTCGGGCTGAGCCTCGTGCGCTTTCGCCGGCAGCGTCGCGAACTGGTGCGCTACACGACCGAAGAGCGGATCCGGATGGCCTTCGAGGAACTGGGCCCCACTTTCGTGAAGCTCGGCCAGATCCTCGCGACGCGGCCCGACCTCGTCCCGATGAGCCTCATCGTCGAACTGCGCAAGCTGCAGGACGCGGTGCCTCCGTTCGGGTCCGAAGCGGCGCGCAACCAGATCGAGCGCGCGCTCGGCCGCCCGATTGCCGAACTGTTTGCCGAGTTCGACGATGCGCCGATCGCGGCGGCGTCGATCGCGCAGGTGCACCGCGCGCGCCTTCACTCCGGCGAAGAAGTCGCCGTGAAGGTGCGCAGGCCCGGGCTCGAGCAGGTGATCGGCACCGATCTCGAGATCCTGCGCGGACTCGCGTCGCTGCTCGAAGAGAACGCGCCCGAACTGCGCGCCTATGCACCCGCCGAGATCGTCGAAGAGTTTGCGCGCGCGATCACGCTCGAGGTCGATCTCTCGAACGAGGCGTCGAACATGCAGCGCTTCGCGCGCAATTTCGCGGGCGATCCGCAGGTCCACGTGCCGCAGCTCTTCGCTTCGCACTCGACACCCGCCGTGTTGACGATGGAGTTCGTGCGCGGCATCAAGGCCAAGGACATCGCAGGCCTCGATGCCGCGGGGATCGACCGCAAGAAACTGGCGGCTGGCGGCGTCGAGTTCTGCCTGCGCCAGGTCTTCGACCACGGCTTCTTCCACGCCGATCCGCATCCGGGCAACCTATTCGTGCTGCCCGGCGGCGTGATCGTACCGATCGACATGGGCATGATGGGCGTGCTCGAACCCGCGCTCGTGGACGCGCTGCTGGAACTGCTGGTCGGCATCCTGCTGCGCGACGCCGAGAAGATTGCGCGGCTCTTCGCGCGACTCGATCTCGTCGACGATCGCGTCGACCGCGTTCGCCTTCGCCGCGACATCGCGGCGCTACTCGATCGCTACGCCTCGCTGCCGATCGGGCAGGTCGACGTCGCGGCGCTGATTGGGAGCCTCTTCGAAGTGTTGCAGCGCCATCGCGTGCGGGTGCCGCCCGAGCTGCTGCTGATGGGCAAAGCGCTGGCAACCGTCGACGGCATGGCGCGCGACCTCGATCCGACGCTCGACCCGATCGAGGCGGTGCGTCCGTATGTGCTGAAGACCTGGCTGCGCCGGCTCGCCGATCCGCGTTTCCTCGCGCGCGACTGGATCCGCGTCGCGCAGGGCATCGCCGAGACCGTCACCACGTTGCCCGCCGATCTTCGCGCGATAGCGCGCGACTTGCGCCGCGGCGAGCTGCGCATCGCGACGCGCCACGAAGGGCTCGAAGCGCTCGTTCGTGAGGAAGCGCGCAGCGCGAATCGCACACTGCTCGCCGTGCTGGTCGGCGCTACCACGCTCGCGTCGTCGGTGCTGATCGCCAGTGGCGGCGGCGCGCTGCTGGGGCCGCTGCCGATCACCGCGTGGCTCGGCATCGCCGGCCTCGCACTCGCCGGCTCGGGGTTCTGGCTGCTTGCCTACGGCGTACTGCGTTCGGGGCGGTTCTAGCCGGCCGTCGCGACCGGATGCCGCCGTCGCCCTGGCGCACGAGGCGACGAGTGTCCGCAGTGGAGAGGCCGATCAGGCCGGGGATCATCGACCCGCCGATCGCGTCGAGCATGGTTTCCGCTTCGCGCCCTCGACACGCGGGGTGCATCCGCAGCGAATGCCTCGATCCCCTGCCGGGCGCCCGAACTTGGAACCCCCGCGACCGGCGTGCTACGCGCTCCCCATGTCGTCCGTCGAGTCGTGTCCGCATCGCCCGCCGTGTCCGGGTTGCCCGCGCTTCGGCGAACCCGGCATCGCGCCCGCCGCGCGCGCGCTGCTCGAGGCGATTGCAAACGAGTGGGGCCTTGCGCCGCCGATCGTCACCGCGGGCGCGCCGTTCGGGTATCGCCACCGCGCGCGGCTGATGGTGCGCGGTCGCGCGCGTTCGCCGAAGATCGGGATCTTCGAGGCCGGCACGCACGACGTCGTGGACATCCCGCGCTGTCGCGTCCATCACCCGCTGGTGAACGATGTCGCCACCGCGCTGCGCGAAGCGATCCGTGCGACCGGCACGCGGCCGTACACCGAACGCACCCACACGGGCGCGCTGCGCGCGGTGCAGGTCGTCGTCGAGCGCGCGACGACGAGCGCACAGGTGGTGCTGGTCGGCAATGCGACGACGCCCGAGTCGCTCACCGATCTCGCGAATGTCCTCGCCGATGGACTCGGCGCACGGCTGCACAGTCTCTGGTGGAATGGCAACGCGGAGCGCACCAACACGATTCTCGGTTCGTCCTGGCAGCACCTGCGCGGTCCAGACGCCGTCTGCGAGTCGGTGCGCGGCGCGCGGATCTTCTTTCCACCGGGCGCATTCGGGCAGAGCCATCTGGAACTCGCCGATGCACTCGTCGCACGCGTTCACGAATGGGTCCCGGAGGGTGCGCGCGTGGCGGAGTACTACGCCGGCTGCGGTCCGATCGGGCTCGGACTGCTCCGCCGCGCGGCGCGCGTGGTGTTCATCGAAAGCGCGCCCGACGCGGTACGCGGGCTCGCGATGGGGATCGCGGCGCGTCCCGAGCGCGAACAGCAGCGCGCCGCCGTGATTGCGGGCTCGGCCGGAGAAGCGCTCGAAGCGCGCGAGGGTGCGCAAGTCGTGATCGTCGATCCGCCGCGCCGCGGGCTCGATGCGTCGCTCGCGGCACGGCTCGCCAGCGATCCGCCGCCGCTGCTGATCTACGTCAGTTGCGACCTGCAGTCGTTTCATCGCGACGCCACGCAGCTCGCCTCTGGCGGACAGCTGCGGCTGATGGCGCTCGAGGCGTGGTCGCTGTTTCCGAACACGGAACACGTCGAGACGCTCGCGCGTTTTCACCGCGTCTCGGGGGCAGGGCGCGCCGCGCGCGATTTTCAGTGAAACCCCGCGCGATCCGCAGCATCCTAGGCTCGTTCGGGATGTCCGGAGCGCGGGGTCGCCATGGCCGGCGACCGAGGGCCGGGGAAGCGTGGTGCTTCTCGCGGCCGCGCGACGACTCCCGACCGAGGAGATTCTGCATGAAGATTTCGAAGCTCGGGATTCTGGCGGCGAGTGCGGTGGCGACCCTGGTCGGAACCGCGGCGTTCGCGGCCGACGACATGGCCGGCAGCATGGACGGCGACAAGGCCTGCTATCGCTCGCATTGCGGCAAGAGTGTGAAGGGCCACGAGGGCAAGTGCGGTGGAACGATGGTCGACGGCGTGAAGGACCAGGCCGCCTGCGAAGGCGCCGGTGGCGCCTGGACCACCGCGACCGCCGCGGAGGCGTTCAAGAAGAAGTAACGCGGCAAACCCGCGAAGCCTCGCCACAGTGAAGGCGCGATCGGGAGTTCTCGATCGCGCCTTTCACTGCGGGAGCGGAAGACAGCATGCCCGCACCGGACGACTCGATCATTCCGCCGCGCTTCGGCGCCGGCTTTCGCTCGGTGCACTTCGATGAGATTCTGGGCGCGCCCGGTTTGGTCGATTGGTTCGAGGTCGTCTCCGACACGCTGATCGGTGTTGGCGGAACGCGCCGAGCGATGCTCGATCGACTGCGCGCCGCGTATCCGATCCTATTGCACGGCGTGGGTCTCGGCGTTGCCGGCAGCGAAGCGCTCGACGCGACCTACCTGCGCGGCCTGCGCGAACTCGCCGACTCGATCGAGCCGGTCTTCGTGAGCGACCATCTGTGCTGGACCGGCCTTGGCGGCCACGAGTCGCACGATCTGCTGCCGATCGCATACACGCCGGAAGTGCTCGATCACGTCGCGTCGCGCGTTGCAGAAGTCCAGGAACGCCTCGGGCGGCGCCTGCTGCTGGAAAACGCCAGCGCCTACGTCGCGTTCCGCGGCGCGCAGATCGAGGAGGGCGCGTTCTTCGCGGAACTCTGCGCGCGCACCGGCTGCGGCATGCTGCTCGACGTCAACAACCTCGTCGTGAACGCGCACAATCTCGGCAGCGATCCCCTCCGAGTGCTGGCCGCGATCCCGGCGAGCGCAGTCGGCTACATGCACCTCGCCGGCCACGCGGTTCTCGCCGACGTGCGCATCGACACCCACGATGCCGACGTGCCCGTCGCCGTCTGGGAACTCTACGAAGTGGCGGCAAGGCGTTTTCCGAACGCCGGGGTGATCGTCGAGCGTGACGATCAATTGCCGACGTTCGCGGCGCTCGTGGCCGAGGTCGCATGCGCGCGCGAGCGACAGCGCGGCGCGTGCGCGGACGCGAATTCCGACGTTGCCGGCGGCGCGCCGAGCCCGGGTAGTTCGCACCGCACCGCGAGCGATGCCCCGAGCTGGCGCGCGCTGCAGCAGCGCTTCTTCGCGCGGATGGTCGAGAAGCCGCCCGACTCCAATTCCGCGCCCGACGCCGAACTCGCGGCGCTGCTCGACGATGCACTTCCGGTGCGCGCCGCCCGCGGCATGCGCGTCTACAGCGACGCCTACCCGGCGAGTCTGCGTCGCGCGCTCGAGGTGAACTTCCCCGCGCTCGCGAAGGTGGTGAGTCCGAGCGACTTCAGCGCGCTCGCCGCCGCGTACCTGCAACGTCATCCACCGCGCCAGAAGGAGTTCGTTTCGCTCGGCGCGGCGCTTGCGGCATTCCTCCCAACGCATCGCTTCGTGAACACGTACGGTGTCGGCTGCGCGGTGCTCGCCGAGTTGGTCGCGCTCGAGCAGGCGCAGATCGAGGTAGCGAACGCAGCGGACGCAGCGGACGCGCTCGGTTCTGAAGCGCTCGCGGCGATCGAGCCGGAGCAGTGGAGCGAGGCGCGATTCGCGTTCGCGCCCGCGCTGCGCATCGTCCTCGCGACGCACGATGTGCTGCCGGTCGTCACGGCGGTGCAGCGCGGTGAGGAGCCCGAGCGGCCCGTCGCTTGGCGCGGGGCGTATCTCGTGCATCGCGCGCGTGGCGCGCTGCGCACCGAGTCGATCGATCTCGACGAAGCCACCGTGCTCGCGGCGCTGGTCGCAGGTCGATGCTTCGCCGATGCCTGCGACGTCGCGCCGTCAGCCGACGACGCCGAGCGGGCCGCTCGCGGCGTGCGCGCGCTGCTGGTGGCCTGTGCACGTGGACTCGTGATGCAGGTCGAACTCCCGGGCGGAGCGCGTCGCACGGGCTGACCGACGCGCCGCGCTATTCGGCCGGATCTTGCTCGCGTTTTGCGAGCGCGTCGTTGCGCACGGGCGGGAGCGCGTGCAGATACAGCGCGATCGCATCGTCGTCGCTCCTGCTGGCGAACGACGGATACGGGAACGCCGGGAAGTAGGCGTGTCCGCCGGGCGCGAGCCCTTCGCGCATCGCCCGCACGAAGTCGGCGTCGCTCCAGCGCCCGATGCCGGTCGCTGCGTCGGGCGTAGTGGTGGTGCTGTCGAAGGCGTCGAAGGGTGTCTTCATCGCACGGCCGTCGGAGAGCGGGCCGCCGTCTGCTCGAATGCAGAACTGACGAGCTTCGCGTGCGACTCGAGTCCCTCGGCGTACGTGACGACGTTGCCGATGAGCGGCAGCCCATACTTCTTTTTGTCCGTGAGCGGGGCGTTGTCGCCGCGCCCGACTCCATCAGACTCTGGCGATCCTTGCTGCTGCCTTCGTCGCGCTTCGCCGCGTCCTGCGCCGCCGCGGTGCCTGCGATCCCGATCGTGGCCAGCAACGACACGATGGCGAGTCCAGTCGCTCGAGCGATCCGAATCGCGTGCATGCATTCCCTGCCGGATGAACCGGCGCGAGCCGAGCAGCGCAGGGAAACCGGGGCCGAGTGATCAGAAAGGAAAGATTTAGATAATCCTGATAATCTAAACCGCATGGTTCAAAGAGCCCTGACTCTTCCGGCCCGTGCGGCTGCGACATTCTTTCTCTGGGGCCCGCGCCAGACCGGCAAGAGCACGCTGCTGCGCGAGAGCTACCCGGACGCCACCTGGGTCGATCTGCTGCGCACCGACGACTTCGTCCGCTATCGGACCCGTCCGGCGCTGTTGCGCGAAGAGCTGCTCGATGCTCCGAAGAAGCGGATCGTGGTGATCGACGAGGTCCAGAAGGTCCCCGCACTGCTCGACGAGGTGCACTGGCTGATCGAGAACCGCGGCCTCTGCTTTGCGCTCTGCGGCTCGAGTGCGCGCCGTGTCAAGCGCGGTCACGCCAACCTGCTCGGCGGCCGCGCGCTCCGCTACGAGCTGCTCGGTTTCGTGTCTGCGGAGATCGGTCGCGATTTCGACGTCGTGCGCGCCGCCAACCACGGATTCTTGCCGCGCCATTACCTGAGCGACCGGCCCGGTCCACTGCTGCGCTCCTACGTGAACGACTACCTGAAGGAGGAGATCGCCGCGGAGGGCCTCGTACGCAATCTGCCGGCCTTCGCGGGCTTTCTCGCCGCGGCGGCGCTCTCCGACGGCGAACTCGTCAACCACGTGAACATCGCGCGCGAGTGCGGCGTCTCGGGCCCGACCGTCCGCGAGCACTTCCAGATCCTCGTCGACACGTTACTCGGTCGATTCCTGCCCGCGTACACCAAACGGCCGAAGCGCCGCGTGATCCAGACGCCGAAGTTCTATTTCGCCGACGTCGGCGTGGTGAACCACCTGGCCAGACGCGGTCGTCTCGATCCTGGCGCGGAACTCTTCGGCAAGGCGTTCGAGAGCTGGGTACATCACGAGCTGCAGGCTTACCGGGCCTATCGCGACTTTGCCTTCGAGCTTTCCTACTGGCGCACCGCGAGTGGCATCGAGGTGGACTTCCTCGTCGACGACGTCCGCGTTGCAATCGAAGCGAAGGCATCGAGCCGCATCCACGACGGGCATTTGAAGGGTCTGCGCGAGGTCCAGCGCGAGCACCCGCGCGTGAAGCGCCGGATCGCCGTGAGCCTCGATCCACGCGCGCGCCGCACCGAGGACGGCATCGAGATCCTGCCCGCACGCGTCTTCGCAGAACGGCTCTGGGCGGACGAGCTGCTCGGCGGCTGAAACGCAGGCCGGCTATCGGCGCGGTTGTGTTCGCCGCCGCTGCGCGAGAGCGATGACTCCGAGTAGGAGCGGAATCTCCGCCCCGAGTCCGCAGCTCGGTGTCACCTCCCAGAACGGCCATCCGCTGTAGCAGTTGGGATCGTCGAAGTCCGCGAGGCCATCGCCGTCGTCGTCGAGCCCGTTGTCGCAGTTCGGGTTCTCAGGGCTCGCGTAGGGAGCGGGGCAGCCGCGATCGGCGGAGTCGGTGAAGCCATCGCCGTCGTCGTCGAGCCCGTTGTCGCACGCGAAGCGCGGGGTCTGCTCGGAGGGATCGGCCGCGTCGTCGCAACCGAGGTCTTCGGAGTCGGCGAGGCCGTCGCCGTCGTCGTCGAGACCGTTCGCGCAGGCGGGTGTCGTCACTGCGTCGCATGCGTCACCCGTTCCGTCGCCATCGGTGTCGATTTGATCAGGATTCGCAACGAGCGCGCAGTTGTCGGCGCCGTCGGCTACGCCGTCGTTGTCATCGTCGGAGTCGCAGGCATCGCCGGTGGCGTCGGCGTCGGTGTTCGTTTGGTCCGTGTTCGGAGCGAGCGGGCAGTTGTCCGTCGGGTTGTTCACGCCGTCCCGGTCGGTGTCGATGTCGACGATCGCGTAGCTGGCGCCTCCAGCCGCGATTGCAACGGCGGTGCCGAGCGTTCCGTCGACAGAAGCCGGTGGTGTGGTCTCGCCTGAGTAGTCCTCACCACCCCAGCACACGACACGGCCTGTGCCGGACTGGATCGCGCATCTGTGCTCATATCCCGAGGCGATCGCAGTCGCAGTACCGACCGTGCCATCGACGGACGACGGAGGCAAACCGTAGTAGCTGGTTTCCCCCCAACATACGACGTGGCCCGTGCCGGCTTGGATTGCGCAGCTGTACCCGTAACCGACCGCGATCGCGGTCGCCGTTCCAGCGGTGCCATCGACTGAAGGCGGCGGGACTGTTTCGCCCGAGTAGTCGTCGCCCCAGCACACGACGCGCCCCGACCCCGCTTGGATCGCACAGCCGTGGCCATACTCAATGGCGAGTGCACTCGCCGTTCCGACGGTCCCGTTGATAGCGGCGGGCGGTGCGATCGGAGCGAACCATCCGCCCCAACACAGGACCCGGCCTGTTCCTGCCTGAATGGCGCAGCTGTAGTAGTCGGCAGTCGAAACGGCAGTCGCCGTGCCCGTCGCTCCGTTCACGTCCGGAGGAACCGACGATTCACCGTAGTAGTTGGAGCCCCAGCAAACGACTCGGCCCGTGCCAGCCTGAATGGCGCATGTCTGTTCAGCGCCGGGAGCGATGGCTGCAGCTCCGCCGAATGTCCCGTCCACCGCTGGGGGGACCGTAGTTTGCCCATAGAAATTGCTGCCCCAGCAAACCACCTTCTGGGTCCCGGACTGAATTGCGCAGCCGTGCCCCCCGCCGCCGCCAATCGCAGAGGCCGTGCCAGTTGCCCCGTTCACTTCGGGCGGTGGCGTTGCTGCGAGGTACCAACCCCAGCCGACGACTGGACCCACGATCCCGCCTGTATCGCAGACGTCCCCAGCGCCGTCACCGTCGACATCTGCCTGATCGGGACTAGCAATCAAGCTGCATTTGTCGGAGCCGTTCGCAACGCCGTCGCCGTCGAAGTCCGTATCACACGCATCGCCGATTCCGTCGGCGTCGAAGTCGCCCTGATTGATGTTGGCGGCGAGCTCACAGTTGTCCTGTCCGTCCTCCAACCCATCGCCGTCGTCATCGGCATCGCATTCGTCACCGGCCGGGTCGCGGTCAAGATTCGCCTGGTCCGGGTTCGGTGTCTGATCGCAGTTGTCCGGACCGTCGAGGACTCCGTCGTTGTCGTCATCCGTGTCACAAGCGTCGCCGGCGCCATCCGCGTCGGTGTCGAGTTGGTCGGCGTTGGCTACTCGGGGGCAGTTGTCAAACGGGTCATCGAGCCCATCACCATCCGGATCGAGAGTCTCGCGGAGGAAGAACGAGAGGGAGCCAGTGTCGGGCTCCGGGTGCTCCAAGTGCTGACTACGGGCCAGTGCTAGGAAGTGGATCGTGTACGAGCCTGGAATTAGCTCCGTGACTCCCGGAGAGAACGAGATCCGGTTTTCGCCTCGATAGAACCAGATCTCCACCGACGAAGGCGACGTCACAAGATCGGTCTGTACGAATGTTGGAGTCGCGACGTCGAAGGTGATCCCGCTTGAGGTCTGGAGGCGGGAGATGCCGTCCCAACCATAGGTGTTGGCCGCGACTGCAATCCTCACGGTGCCATCAGTGATCGAATACTCCGACACACTCCAGTATCCGGTGCCCGGCGGACCGTAGGAGCTTCCCGTCTCACCCGGCAGCAGCGTCGTCGTACCGGAGCACGGTCCGCCGAACTCGCAGTTCTCGGCGACGAGGGATCCGCCGCTCGTGATGGTGAGGGCGGCGTGCGCGTCGATCGGGAAGACGAGACCGAGCGCTGAAACAGTCGCGACGGAGACAGGGAGGATCGTTGCTCGCGCGCAGAATCCGCAGGCGCGACGAGCGGCTAGGACCGCTCTATGCAGAGAGAGAGAGAGAGAGCGGCATTCCAGATCCTCCGATCGGTCCAACCTACGTCATCTCTACCAACGACATCAACGAGAAAATTTGCGGCGCGACGCTGCTCAACTGGTGTCGCGCACCGCGCGCTGACGGGCGAGGTCGAGGCTCTGGCCGACACTCGACGACGGAACGCCGCTTCCCACCGCCCGGAATTTTCTTTCCTGCCTGCGGACCCGGCCGCCACGATGTCCCGCCTATGCGCTGGCGATTCTCCTTCGGCCGTAGGCACTTGTGCGTCACAGCCGCAGGAAGCTCCCGGGGCACACATCTTGCTGTGCTTCCCGCGACCCAAGCGGGAGGAGAAGTCATGGCAATTCATTCTCGTGTCGTTGGCTGGATGGCCGCTCTCTCAGCCCTCGCGCTGCCGATCACCGCGAGTGCCGTCACGATCGGTTTCGACGACGCTCTCCCGCCGCTCAACCTGAACGGCACGCTTCCGAACGGCTATGCGGGCTTCAACTGGTCGAACTTCACGACGGTGAACACCTTGCTGCTCTCGCAGATCGGCGGGACGTCGCCGAATGGGTATGTGAACGGGGTCGTGTCGCCGGACAACGTAATTGGCAATACCTCCGCGACGCCGGCCAACGTCTACGCGATCTCCCAGGATTTCGATTTCACGAGTGTGTTCCTGACCGGCGCTTTCAACAACGGCCTCTCCGTTCGGGTCATCGGGTATGACGACGGCAACCAGGTCTACGACACGACCGTCGTCACGAGCTTCTCCACGTCGACGCAGTTCGTCTTCAACTATCTGAGCATCGACCGCATCGAGTTCCAGCCGTCGGGTGGCACACCGGCTGGGTCCCCGATCAATCCGCCCGGCGGCGCGTGGTTCGTGCTGGACGACCTCGTCATCGTGCCCGAGCCGTCGACCGCGGTTCTGGTCGGGCTCGGACTTCTGATCGCGCGAGTGACGAGGCGGCGCGGATCGGGTCGCTGAGGTCCACTCCGGCCTCACTTGTTCGTTGAGCCAGCGCCCGTCCGTGTTACCGCGCCGCGCACTACATCTGGCGGCGGCTCGGCACCGTCGTGCCGGTGCGGCCGTCGAGGGTGCGGAAGTAGCGATCGCCGGTGCGGTCGAAGCGCCGGTGGTCGAGTACCTCTTCGCCGCTGAAGTCGCCGATCAGATTGCTGCCCGAGTCGAAGTTCTGCGCCGCCACGACCGGAGTCGTGGCGAGGCGCGCGAAGGCGCAGGTGCCGCTGCGCGACATGCTCTGCACGCGGCTGTCGCTGCGGCACCAGCACGTCGTTGCGACCGTCGCCGTCGTGATCGAGGAACGAGAGTGAGCCACCGTGCTCGCGGCGCTGGTCGCAGGTCGATGCTTCGCCGATTCCTGCGACGTCGCGCCGTCAGCCGACGACGCCGAGCGGGCCGCTCGCGGCGTGCGCGCGCTGCTGCTGGCCTGTGCGCGTGGACTCGTGATGCAGGTCGAACTCCCGGGCGGAGCGCGTCGCACGGGCTGACCGACGCGGCGCGCTACTCGGCCGGGTCTTGCTCGCGTTTTGCGAGCGCGTCGTTGCGCACGGGCGGGAGCGCGTGCAGGTACAGCGCGATCGCCTGCAGATCCGCCTCGGGCATGTGCTCGTAGCCGTGCTCGATCACTTCCAGCATCAGTCCCTCGGCGTCGTCGCCGTCGGGCAGCTGCCCGGTCTGGAGAAACCAGACCATGTCGGTCTTCGTCCACAGACCGATGCCCGTGTCGACGTCCGGGGTCAGGTTCGGGGCCAGATCGCCTTCGGGCCCGTCCTTCGACCCAGCCAGCCAGCGACCTCGATCGAGCGCGCCGGGCAATGTGCGCGGCGTGTGGCACTCGCCGCAGTGCGCGACCGCCGTGACGAGATACGCGCCGCGATTCCATTCGGGACTTTGCGCGGGATCCGACGCGAAGCGCCCCGGCGCGAAGAACATGAAGCGCCACGCCGCCGCAGCGATCCGCCACGAGAACGGCGGCCACGCCTCGTGCGGCCGGTTCTCGCGTCGCACCGGCGGGAGCGTGAACAGGTACGCCTTCAGCGCGAGCACGTCGCCATCGCTCATGCCCGTGAACGACGTATACGGGAACACCGGGAAGTACGCGTGGCCGTCCGGCGCGAGCCCTTCGCGCATCGCGCGCACGAAGTCGGCGTCGCTCCAGCGCCCGATGCCGGTTTCGGGATCGGGCGTGATGTTGGAGCTATAGAAGACGCCGAACGGTGTCTTCATCGCACGGCCACCGGAAAGCGGCCCGCCGCCGCCCTTCACGTCGCTGTGGCAGGTGCAGCCGCCCGCGGCCTCGAGGACTTTCCTTCCGCGCTGGGCTGCGTCGTCCTCGGCCGGTGCGCTCGCTACGAACGAAAGGGCAGCGATCGCCGCACCGAGCGCGACGATCGCTGCATGGCGCGCGCGCTTCAATCGCCGCCGCCCTTGCGCTTGAACGACTCTTCCTTCGGCTTGCGGAAACTGTCGTGGCAGCCGCCGCAGGACTTCCCGGTGGCCTTCATCTGCACACCGAGCGCGGCGGGATCGCCCGCCTTCGCGACGTCGACCAACTTCGCGGTTTCGGTCTCGAACGCCTGGGTCTTTTCCTTGAACTCGTCCACCTTTTCCCAGATCGCCGGCTCGGCATCGTTCGGACCGCTGGTCACCTTGCGCTCGAACGCCGAGCGGACGAGCTTCGCGTGCGACGCAAGGCCTTCGGCGTGCGTGACGACGTTGGCACTGAGTGGCAGGCCGTACTTCATGATGTTCGCGATCGCGGCCATGTCGCCGCCGACCGACTCCATCACACTTTGGCGATACTTGATGCTGCCTTCGTCGAGCTTCCCCGCGTCCTGCGCCTCGGCGGCGCCGGGGATCATCATCGCGGCCGCCAGCCACGCCGCGGCAATCCCAGTCTTTCGATCGATCCGAATCGAGTGCATGCATTTCCTCCTGGATGGGCCGGCGGGAAGCCGGCGCGGGGCGAGGCTAGCAGCGCAATGAGAATGTGTGGGTGCTCGAGAAGCGTCGCGATTCGCGCCCGATCGCGCGGTCATGGCAACTTCCGGCTGCGCCGCGGGGCAGGCGTCGATCCGTGATTTCGCTTGGCGCGCCCGCTCCGCGACGGCATCATGCGCGGAGCAGGAGGATGCGCCGCGATGCCGCACGACCATTTCGATCCGCCGGGACTCTTCTCGACGCAGGGGCTCGGCTTCACGCACGTCGTTACGTCCGCTCCCGGCACGACGATCCACAGCTCCGGCCAGAGGGCCTCGAACGCGGAGCGCAAACTCGCCCGCGGCAACGATGTCGCATTTCAGCCCGAGCAGGCCTTCGGGAATCTGCGCATCGCGCTCGAAGCGGCGGGCGCCGGCGCGCTGACCGTTCCCGGCTTCCGGATCGAAGTCGAGGCGACGGTCGTCGTCGCCGCGTGACACTTTGAAGCTGCTACGGATCGCCGCGGTCGTCGTTGTGCTGCTCGCCGCGGCGGGACTGTTCTTCTGGTCGCGCTATCTGCGCACGACGAGGATCGAGACGCCGTCGCTCTCCGCCCGGCTGCAGCAGGCGACGCTGCGCGTAGGCGATCGCGAGCGCACGTTCCGCTACTACGTTCCGAAGAGGCGCTCGTTGCACCCGGCTCTCGTCTTCGTCTTCCACGGCTCGGACGGCGATGGCCAACGGGCGCGCACGGCGTTCGGCTACGAGTTCGACCGGCTCGCCGACGAGCACGAGTTCATCGCGATCTATCCCGACGGCTTCGAGCAGCACTGGAACGACTGCCGCAAGGCGGCTCCCTTCGCCGCGAACCGGCTCGACATCGACGACGTGAAGTTCACACGCGCGCTCGTCGACATCTTCGTGCGCGAGCGCCATGCCGATCGCAGCCGCGTCTTCGCCACGGGCATTTCGAACGGCGGTCAGATGGCGCTGCGCCTCGCGCTCGAGGCGCCCGACCTGGTGCGCGCCGTCGCAGCCGTGATTGCGAGCATGCCGACGCCCGAGAACCTCGACTGCAAGCCGCGCGGCGAAGCCGTTTCCATCCTCGTGATGAACGGCAGCGCCGACCCGATGAATCCCTACGAGGGCGGCACCGTGGCGCTCTACGGCGTATGGGGCAATCGCGGCACGGTGCTGTCGACCGCGGATACGATCGCCTACTGGACGAAGCTCGCCGGCTACGACGCTCCCGCACCGGTCGAGGCGCTGCCCGATCGCGATCCAACCGACGGCAGCACCGTCGAGCGAATGCTCTGGCAGGCGCCGGGCCGCAAGGCCGTCGCGCTCTACACCATCCGCGGTGGAGGCCACACCGTTCCGCACCCGCAGGTCCGCCCGCCGCGCATCCTCGGCGCCACCAACGGCGACATCGTCGCCGCGCACGAGATCTGGAGCTTCTTCGAGGCTGCGCCATGACGACGACTGCGACGCCCGCCAACGCGCACGCAGTTGCTGAGAGTCGCGATGCCACTCGATCTCGCACAAGAGCGCGCTTGTCACCGCTCGTTGTCGCGGCCATCGTCGATCGGCTGGGAGCGGCCCTGTTGCCCCGGCGTTCCGATCCGGCGAGGGAAGACCCTCGAGGAAGCGACCTGCTCATGCTGCGGTCTGCGCGGGGAATCGCCATCGAGGCGAAGTGGGTGGGCTTGCTGCTCGGCGGCTGCTTTGCGGCCACGCCGGCACCGGCCCAGCTCGGTGGTTACGAGAACCAGGGAGTTACCCGCTCGCCGTCCGCGCCCCGATGCTGAAGGCGCGGATCGACCGCTCCAACAGGATGTTGCAAGGCGTCAGCCATACCCCGGCGTTCGAACACGTGAAGGATCTCGATCTGCGCAACACACTCGCGACCGGGTCGAAGTACAAAGACGATTGGGCCAACGAGCTGCACCCGACCGCGAAGGGATTCGCCGCCGTCACCGCGAAGTTCGCCGCAGTCATTCGCTGACCGTCGGAGACGGCCTCGACCCGAAGGCGAGCCGCCGGACCCGCCCTCTTGGGTGACTCCACCGCCGCTGCACGACCGCGGCCGCCCCGGGCGAGCTGATTCGTGCACACACCCCGACGCTCGCGCCCATCTCTTGCGCTTCCCGCTGCCCCCGACGCAGGCACGCAGCGCGCGAAGCGGCGCGCCGGGCGCGGAGCGTGCGCGCGATCCGGCACGCAGATTGCTCCGTGCATCGGCGGGAGCGAACCCCGATGGCGAGTCCGAGCACGCTGCGCACCGGCTTCGGTGAAGCGGCCTATCACGAGTTCTATCGCGACGACTTCGAGCCGCGGCCGCACTACGCGCCGCTCTGGGAGCACATCCGTCGCGCCGGCCAGAGTCTGCTGGCGGAGAAAGCGCGCGAGGCGCATTGGACGCTGCAGACCGACGGCGTCACGTTCACCGTCTACGGCGACGACGAGGAAGGCATCGAGCGCGTCTGGCCGCTCGATCTGTTGCCGCGGATCATCCCGGCCAGCGAGTGGCTGCCGATCGAGGCCGGGCTCAAGCAGCGCGTGCGCGCGCTCAATGCGTTCTTGCTCGATCTCTACGACAAGCAACAGGTGTTGCGCGACGGTGTCGTGCCCGCCGAGCTGATCTACCGCGGCAAGGATTTCCGCCGCGAGATCCACGGCATCCGCGCGCCGCACGACCTCTACGTGCACATCTGCGGCAGCGATCTGGTGCGCGACGCCGATGGCAGGTACCTGGTGCTCGAAGACAACCTGCGCACGCCGTCCGGTGTCTCGTACATGATCGAGAACCGTATCGTCGTGCGGCGCACGATGCCGGAGTTCTTCTCGCGCTATCACGTGCGGCGCGTCGAACACTATCCGGCGCTGCTCGCGCAGGCGCTGCGGGGGCTGTCGCCGCGCGGCTCCGAAGACGCGGTCGTCGTGCTGCTGACGCCGGGCATCTACAACTCGGCCTACTTCGAGCACACCTTCCTCGCGCGCGAGATGGGCATCGAACTCGCCGAGGGCCGCGACCTCGTGACGCGCGACGACATCGTCTACCTGAAGACGACGCACGGCTTGCAGCGCGTCGACGTGCTCTACCGCCGCATCGACGACGACTACCTCGACCCGCTGTGCTTCCGGCCCGATTCGACGCTCGGCGTCGCTGGCGTGATCAACGCGTGGCGCGCCGGCAACGTCGCGATCGTGAACGCGCCCGGCACCGGCATCGCGGACGACAAAGCCGTCTACCCGTATGTGCCGGACCTGATCCGCTACTACCTCGGCGAAGCGCCGGTCCTCGACAACGTGACGACGTACCGGATGACGATCCCCGAGGAGCGCGCCTACGTGCTCGACAACCTGCACGACGTGGTGGTGAAGGCGGTCTCCGAGTCGGGCGGTTACGGGATGCTCATGGGACCCGCATCCACGAAGGCGCTGCGCGCCGAGTTCGCGCAGCGCATAGAGGACAACCCGCGTGGCTACATCGCGCAGCCGGTGATCCCGCTGTCGCGACATCTGTGTCATCTCGACGGCGAACTGGAATCGCGTCACCTCGATCTGCGGCCGTTCGTGATCCACGGCGGTGACGAGATCCACGTCGTGCCGGGCGGGCTCACGCGCGTGGCGCTGACCAAGGGCTCGCTGGTGGTGAATTCGTCGCAGGGTGGTGGCTCGAAAGACACCTGGGTGCTGGCAGATGCTGAGTCGGATCGCTGAATCGCTGTACTGGATGTCGCGCTACCTCGAGCGCGTCGACTCCACCGCGCGGCTGGTGGAGATCAACCTGCTGCACCTCGTCGAGGCCGAGAACGCGATCGCCGAAGCGGACGAATGGCGACCGCTGCTGGTGATCTGCGGTCACGAAGCCGAGTTCACCGAAGTGGCTGGCTCGCGCGAGATGACCAGCGCGCGCGTGATCGAGTTCATCACGCGCGAGCGCCGCAACCCCGGCTCGGTGCGCCAGAGCCTGCGCCTGGCGCGCGAGAACGCGCGCGTGGTGCGCGACCGCATCTCGAAGGAAATGTGGGAGAGCGTGAACGAGCTGTGGTTGCGCTCGGAGGAGCGCCTCGAGAGACCGCCCGCCGCCGATTATTTCCGCTTCCTGCGTTCCGAGGTGGCGCGTTTCCACGGGCTCACGACTTCGTCGATGATCCGCGGCGAGGCATTCGGCTTCTACCTGCTCGGCTTCTTCCTCGAGCGCGCCGACATGACGAGTCGGATTCTCGACGTGAAGTATCACCTGCTGCTGCCGGACGCTTCGATGGTCGGTTCGCCGCTCGACTACTACCAGTGGGCCGCGCTGCTGAAGTCGATGTCGGGCTTCGAAGCGTATCGGCGCAAGTATCACCAGCTGCGACCGCTCGACGTCGCGGAGTTCGTGATCCTCGATCCCGAGTTCCCGCGCTCGTTGCGCTTCGCGGTCGATCGGATGCAGCAGGCGCTTGCGGGCGTCGGCGCCGAGGCGGGTTCGCCGTCGATGGGCGCGGCGATGGAGCTCTCGCGGCTGCTCGAGAAGACGGACGCAGCGGGCCTCTTCGAGCAGGGGCTGCACGAGTTCCTCGCCGCATTCCTTGCCCGCGTCTCCGCGCTGCACGACGCGTTGCAGGACGAGTACTTCGAAGCGCATCTGGGGGAGCGTTCGTGCGCTACGTGATCGAACACGAGACGACGCTCTCGTTTCCCAAGTCGGTGCGCGAACATCAATGCGAACTCAGGCTGGCGCCGCGCGAGAGCGCGTCGCAGCGCCGGGTCGCGTGCGAGATCGAAGTCGAACCCGACGCGAAACTGCGCACGCATCTCGACGCGTTCGGAAACCTGGTACACCGCCTGTCGCTGCTCGCACCGCACGGAGGGCTCCGGGCACGCGTGTCGGCCGAGGTCGAGACCACGCTCGACAATCCCTTCGACTACAGCGAGCTCTCGCCGGCCGACGAGAGCGCTTGGCAGGAGCGCCAGCTGCGCGACGCCCCGTCGCTCTACGACTTCGTGCTGCATCGCAGCCTTGCGGTCCCCGATCTCGCCGCCGAGATCGCTGGCTGCACCTTGCCGCGCTACGCGACCGATCGGACGCTGCTCGCGAACACCCAGGCAGCGATGGCGTGGGCCAGCGAAACCTTCGTCTACGAATCCGGTGCCACGGCGGTACACGGCGCGCTGTCCGAGTTCTTCGAGCAGCGAGCCGGCGTCTGTCAGGACTTCGCGCACCTCTTGGTCGCGCTCGTCCGCTCGTGGGGTTTCGCGGCGCGCTACGCGATGGGTTACGTCGATCCCGGCGTCACCGAGACACAGGAACCGCTGCAGGCGACCCATGCGTGGGCCGAAGTGATGATCCCGGGCGCGGGCTGGCGCGGCTTCGACGCGACGTCGGGACTCGTCGCGGACGGCGCCTACATCCCGGTCGCGGTCGGACGCGAGTCGCGCGACGCGGCGCCGGTGCGCGGCACCTTCAAGGGCGACGACGGTGGCACCGCGCCCCGCGTTTCGGTTCGCGTCACGCGAAAGGAAGCGCAGGAGCAACAAGTCCAGTGAGGATCCGGCAGGAGATCTTCTTCGCACTCGAACTGCCGTATCGCGAGCGCCTGGTGCTGGAGCGAACGCTCTATGAGGGCGCAGGGCGCGCAGCGCCTGGCCCTCCGGGTCATCAGGCGGGTGGACCTCGCGTCGCGGTCGTGTCGGGCATTCATGGCGACGAACTCGAAGGGCTCTACGTCTGCCATCGGCTGGCGGCGTCGCTCGAACGGCTCGCCAAAGAGCGGCCCGACGCGCTGCTCGGACAGGTAGAGCTCTATCCCGCGCTGAACCCGCTCGGTCTCGACACGTTGCAGCGTGTGATGCCGATCCATGGCGTCGATCTCAATCGGAACTTCCCCGGTCACCGCGAGGGATTGCTGCCGCACCGTGTGGCCGACGCGGCGATGCGCGCGCTCGCGGGCGCCTCGCTGGTCGTCGACATCCACGCCTCGAACATCTACCTGCGCGAGATCCCGCAGGTGCGCATCGCGCAACGCTTCGAGTCGACGCTGCTTCCGCTCGCGCGCGACATGAATCTCGACTTGATCTGGGTGCACGGCGCCGCGACGGTGCTGGAGAACACGATCGCGCACAGCCTCAATACGGTCGGCACGCCGTGTCTGGTGGTGGAAATGGGCGTCGGCATGCGGGTCACGCCGGCCTTCGTCGAGCAGGTGGTGATCGGCATCCTGCACGCGTGGCAGGCGCTCGGTGTGCTGGCGGAAGATCTCGAGATCGAGCCCAACAAGCACGCCCCGCTGATCGCACACGACGGCAACGTCCACTACCTGAATGCGGACGTGTCGGGACTCTTCGTCCCGAGCGCTGCGCACTGGATGGCGCTCGGGAAGGGGCAGCTCCTCGGTCGCATCGTGTCGCCGCTCCGCGGCGAAGTGCTCGCGGAGGTGCGGTCCCCGGTGGAAGGCGTGCTCTTCACGTTACGCGAGTACCCGCTCGTCTACGAAGGCTCGCTGCTCGCGCGCATCATGGAGACCGAACGATGAGCCTCGGTGGAGAACGCGTGTTGCTGCACATGACGGCGCCGTCGCGCGAGGACTTCGACCTTCCGTACCACGATCTGGGTCCGCAGCACGAGGCGCCGATGCTCGCGCTGGTGGCGGGCGTGCACGGCGACGAACTGAACGGCGTCTTCGTGCTGTCGCGACTCGCGTCGTTCCTGCGAAAAGTGGCCGCTGGCGAACGCGCCGGCGCGACGCTGCTCCGGCGCGTGCTGCTGATCCCCGCGGTGAACGTTCTCGGTGTCAACACGCGCTCGCGAAACTGGCCCTTCGACGGCACCGACATCAATCGAATGTTCCCCGGCTACGACGGCGGCGAAACCACGCAGCGGATCGCCGGCGCGTTGCTCGAGCTGACCACGCCGGCGCGCTGGCGCATCGACATCCATGCCTCGAACGTCGATTTCGAAGAGTTGCCCCAGGTCCGGCTCTACGCGCCCTCCGCTGCGGAGCGCGAAGCGGCGCGCTGGCTCGGTCTGCCGGCCATCGTCGAGCGTCCCGCCTCGCCGCCGTTCCACGCGACACTCGCGAGCGCCTGGCGCGAACGCGGCGGCGGCGCGCTGGTGATCCAGGCGGGCTACGCGGGATCGATGCAGCCGCTGCACTGCGAGCGGCTGTTCCGCGCGCTCATCGACTTCCTCGAACGGGCGGGGCTGCTACACGGCGTGCGTCTCGCCGAACCCGAGGAAGACGTGCACCACTTCGGCCCGCGTCATTCGTTCCCGATCATCTCGGAAAACGCGGGCTGGTTCGTGTCCCGTCTCGAAGTCGGTCAGTGGCTGCAAGCCGGCGAGACGGTCGGCACCATCTACGACGGCTTCAGCGGCGAGCTTCGCAGCGAAGTCAACGCGCCGATCTCGGGCCTGCTCTCCGGCATCCGCCGCCAGCCGTTGCTCTGCGAAGGCGACCTCGTCGCGCGGATCCTGTCACGGCAGGAAGTCGGCGACGTCGCCGACACGTATCTGATGGGGCACGGGCAGTAGCGATCCGAGACGACTCAATTCCGCCCAGCCGCCGCCAGCGCTGGGCGCGCGGTGCAGCGCGTGAGCCACGCATCGAGATTCGGAAACGCGGCGAGTTCCATCCGCGCGAGTCGCACGGTCAGCAGCACCGAGGCGACGTTCAGATCCGCGACGCCAAATTCCTCACCGAGCAGGTACGAACGGCCCGCGAGCGCGTCGTCGAGCACCCGGAACGGGAGCTGCAATGCGGCGGTCGCAGCCTTCGCGTCCGGCTCGATGTAGCCCGGATGTGTCGCGCGAAACTCGGCGCTCTCGGTCCACGCTCGCCACTTGGCCAGCTGCTCGCCGCCGCTCTCGAAGAGAACCACGAACGTGTGTGCCTCGCACTCCGTCATCACCCAGAACGACCATTGCAGCGTCCGCGCGCGATCCTCGGCGCTCGCCGGCCACAGCGTCCCGGCACCGTAGCGCTCGGCGAGGTAGAGATTGATGGCGAGCGACTCGAACAGACACAGTTCCCCATCGACGAGCGCGGGCACGTGGCCGTTCGGGTTGATGCGCAGGAATGCAGGTGTTCGCGTCTCTCCGCTCGCGAAATCGGTCTTCACGTGCGTGTATGAAACACCGAGTTCCTCGAGCATCCAGAGCACGCGAAACGCGCGTGTGTTCACGGTGCCGTAGAGTGTGATCATCCCGTCCTCCCATCGGGTCCCATCTTCCCGATTTCGCGCACCGCGATCGTACCCCAGCGCGCGTGCGGGCAGCGCTTCGCCAGCTCGGTCTCGATCGCGAACGCGACCTCGACGAGGTCGAGGTCGCGCAGCGGGGCCGTCAGCGCCCCCTGCACGCGGCCCGGGCCCACGGGATCCCGGGCCTCGCCGCGGGCGTCCACGGCGAGAACAGATCCAAACCCGGCACGTTGCGGCAACGCGCGGGCTGTCACAGATTCGGGCGACCGACTCCGCGAGATTCCCTCGTAGTCCCCGGAAGGAGATCATTCATGCTTGCGATCGGCGACTTCCCCGCGCTTCGCCCGCTGATCCTCTTCAGCGTGCTGTTGGTACTGAAGATGGGCGCCGTCGCCTTCGCGACGTCCAATGCGCGCCGCAAGGCGAAGGTGGTGCTGAACCCGGAGGACACCAAGGTCAACCCGGGATCTCGTGCCGCAAGCGAAGAAGCGGCCGCAACGCTGCGGGCCAAGCGTGCGCACTTGAACGACGTCGAGAACATCCCGGGTTTCCTGGTTCTGGCGCTGCTCTTCGTGCTCACCGGTTGCTCGGCAACGGCTGGTTGGGCGTACTTCGGCGTGTACTTCGCCGCGCGCACACTCCACACGATCTTCTACCTGAACGCGGTCCAACCCTTCCGCACGGCGGCGTTCTTCGTCGGGCAGCTCGCGCAGCTCGGCATGATGGTTCAGCTGCTTGCGAGGGTGCTCTGACGTTCCGATCGGCTCGCGACGCCGCTCGGGCGCGCGCCGAATGCGCATCCGTGCTCCGTCACCGAGCGCGAGCCCGATCACGGCGTCTCTGTCGATGACCGGTCGCGCTCCGCGCTGATCGACTCGAGGCGTCCGCAGAGTCTCTGCACAGTCTCGGCGTCCAACTCTTCTCCGCGTAGCAACGCTTCGATCTCGACGCCGGCCGGATCGACGATGTCGCCGCGTATGACTGCGGCCGGCACGGCCGCCCGCGCCTGCCCGAGCAAGACGCGGATCTGCCGGGTCTCAGCGCCGAGCGCGGAACGCGCGACGCCGGCTTCCGCGAGCCGCGTCGTCCGCTGCGACGCCGCGCAGGCCGCGTCGCGCGCGAGCAGGTCGAGGCGGATCGGGCGATAGCGCTGGATGCCGCCCACCAGTGGCGGCAGCCCGTCGCCGAGCAGCGCGCGGGCGATCGTGCGGCGCAGCGGCGAGCCCGCGATGTAGAAGCCGCCGTCGGGGCCGACCGCCGACACGGCGATCGATTCCTCCCGGCCCACCGCGAACGAACGCAGCCGGCCGGTTTCCCGGTCGAGAAGCCCCATCCCGAACTTCGTCGTCAGCTGCTGGGATCCGAGCGTGCGCCCGCCGCCGACGCTCACGACGACACCATTCGCGGTAACAGTCGGCGTGAGCGCGTTGAAGTTCGCAAAGCCCGGGAACGCGTCGAGTTTCGCGCGCCAGGCGATCTCGGCCGCGTTGCCGCGGTCGACGAGCTTGATCACGTCGAATCGCGTCACTGCGTAGAGCTCGTGATTCTCCGCCGAGACGGCGATCGAGGCGGCGACCTGCGAGCCCACGTCGATGCGCCAGCGCTCGCGCAGGTCGCGGTCGAGTGCGATCACGAAGCCGTTGTCGTCCGACACGATGACTGCGTCGCCGGCGGCGCTGAGCGTCGGCGTCGAGCCGGTGCCGCCGTCGAATGCGAAGCTGCGCACGATCTCGAGCTCGTACGCGCCCGCGCGCTCGCCGCGCAACTCGAGCGCATAGAGCGCGCCGTTGCGCGAGACGCCGTCGGCGGCACCGTCCTGCTCGTCGGGCGCGGTCGCTGCGATGAAGAGTCGCCCGGTCGCGGGGTCGATCGCATAGAAGTTGGCGACCCGGACGGCGCGCCCGAAGACCGTATCGAGGATCGACGTGAAAAGGCCGACACCGTCGGCGGTCGCGCCGAACGCAGCGTCCGTCTGGCGATTGGCGCGGCGCGCGAGCCAAGCGGGGACTTCCCCGCTCGCCGCGGCCGGAGCGCCGGGCAGGCGGAACGGCGCGTGCAGCAGCGGCGCACCGGTCTTGCGGTCGTGCGCGAACACGAAGCCGTCCATCGTCACGCCGAACACCGCGTCGGCCTGCGGGTGGTAGCTCATGCCCCAGACGTGGGTCTGGTCGCGCTCGCCGGGTTCTCGCGGCGGCAGGCTGAGGCCAGTCGGCACGCTCCAGATGACGCTTCCGTCGCTGCGCAGCGCCATCGCGTTCGTGTAGGTCGAGTGATAGATGCGCTGGTGTGGAGAATCGTCGGGATCGTTCAACACCAGCGGCGCGCCGCAGCCAGCGCCGCGCCCCGGGATCGACCAGCGGCGGCGCCCGGTCTCGCGGTCGAGCGAGACGAGCGAGACGTCCTCGCGTGCGCTGACCGGTGCGAAGTAGAGGTTGCCTTCATTGTCGAAGGTCGGGCCTTCGGCGACATAGAGCTCCGGCTCGGCGATCCATTGATATTGCACCACCGGCGCCGCGACGGACCAGATCTCGTCGCTGTTGCGCGTGTCGACGTGCATCGCGTGGAATGTGTCGGGCTCGGGGAGCACGGCCGATGCGAGCGGTTCGAGCTGCCGGGTGCCGGCCGGTGCCCATTGCGTGCGCCCCGGTGGCGCGAAGATCCGCGCCTCGGGCAGCGCCGCGATCCAGCGGTAACCGGCGACTCCAGCGGCGATCGCCAGGCCGATTGCCGAAGCGACGATGACACCGAGTCGCGGCATGGGTCCCCAGTCTTCGCAGGGGCGTCCGCGGTGCGGCGGCCGACCCAAACTGGCATGCTCGCCCACGCGGGCGCGATGCGCCTGTCGAGGCACGGACGCGAGCGTTTCTGCGCGTCGCAATGTCGGCGACCGGGACGGCCAGTTGGGGGAGTGCAGCGATGACCAGGAGACCGCACGAAGTCTCGTCCGCCGACGTCGCGATCGTGGGCGCCGGACCGACCGGGCTCGCGCTCGCGATCCTGCTCGCGCAGCGCGGACGCAGCGTCGTCATCATCGAGCGCTTCGCGGCGCCCTATCCGCTGCCGCGCGCCGTGCATTTCGATCACGAGGTCGCGCGCGTGCTGCAAGCGGCCGGAATCGCCGGCGATCTCGCCGGCTTCACCGAGTTTGCGCCGATCTACGAGTGGCGCAACGCAGCGGGCGAGATCCTGTTGCGCTTCGGGCGCGAGACGGACGCCGGCCTCTCGGGCTGGCCCGACTCGAACATGAGTCATCAGCCCCGCCTCGAGGCGGCGCTCGAGGCGCGCGCACGCTCGTTCCCGAACGTGTGCCTGCTGCGCGGCTACGACGCGCACGTGCTGCACGACGCGGGTGACGCGGTGCTGCTCGGTGCGCGCAGCGAAGGCGGCGAAGCTTGCGAGGTTCGCGCGCACTTCGCTGTCGGCTGCGACGGGGCGAACAGCTTCGTGCGCGGCGCGATCGGCGCCGGATTCCACGATCTCGGCTTCGCGTTCGACTGGCTCGTCGTCGACGTGATCCCGCACGAATCGCGCGTGTGGTCGCCGCTCAACTGGCAGCTCTGCGATCCGGCGCGCCCGACGACGCTCGTTTCGGGCGGTCCCGGCCGACGGCGCTGGGAGTTCATGCGACTTCCCCACGAATCGCTCGCCGAGCTGAACGACGAAGCCACCGCGTGGAAGTTGCTCGCTGCGTGGGACGTTCGCCCAGACAACGCGACGCTCGAGCGCCACGCGGTCTACACCTTCCGCGCTCGCTGGGCCGACGCCTGGCGCCGCGGTCGCGTGCTGCTCGCCGGCGACGCCGCGCACCTGATGCCGCCGTTCGCGGGCCAGGGCATGTGCTCGGGGCTGCGCGACGCGATCAATCTCGCCTGGAAGCTCGACCTCGTGCTCGGCGATCGCGCGCAGGACGCGCTGCTCGACAGCTACGGCAGCGAGCGCGCGCCGCACGCGCGCGCGACGATCGAGTTCTCGGTCGCGCTCGGCCGCGTGATCTGCGTTGCCGATCCGCAGCAGGCGGCTGAGCGAGATGCGCGGATGATTCCCGCGGCGCGCGCGACGGGGCTGCAGTCGCCGGGTCCCATGCCGAAGATCGGGCCGGGCTGTTACGACGCCGCAAGCCCGGCCGGAGGCGAATTGTTCGTGCAGGGGCAGGTCGAGCGCGGCGAGACGCGCGGCCTCTTCGACGACGTCGTGGGCGGTGGCTTCGCGCTCGTCTCGACGCACGGCGACCCGGCGCGGGTGCTGACGCCCGAGCAGCGCGCATTCTTTTCGTCGCTCGGAGGTGTCATGGCGCACGTCTCACGCGACGGCGAAGTGCGCGACGTCGATGGCGCCTACACGAAGTGGTTCGAAGCGCGCGGGGCGGCGGTCGCATTGCAGCGCCCGGACTTCGCGGTGTTCGGGACCGCGCCGCAGCTCGCGGGTGCCGGTGCGCTCGTGGACACGCTGCGCGCGAGGCTCGCGTCGGGCTGACGCAGCGCCGTGTGAGACGCGTCAGCTTCCGCGAAAGTCCCACTCTGCTTGGCCACCCGCACGCGCGCGCGCTGCAGAGATCGCATCGCGTTGCGGCGCCAGCGCGCACGCCGGATCGGTGTTCGCCGCCTCACCGGTGAGTCGATACGCCTGACAGCGACAGCCGCCGAAGTCGCGGGTTCGCTCGGGACACGAGCGACACGGCTCGCCCATCCAGCTCTCGCCTCGGTACACGTTCATGCCGGGCGCGTCCTCCCAGCATTCGCGCAGCGGATGTTCGCGCGCGTTCCAGAACTCGAGGCCGGGTAGATCGCGCGCGGCGTGGCAGGGGAGCACGAGCCCGTCTGGTGCAACGACGACGAGGCTCCGTCCCCAGCCGCCCATGCACGGTTTCGGTCGCCCCGAGAAGTAATCGGGCAGCACCCATTGCAGCTCCGGTCGCTTGGCGCGCTGACGCTCGGAACGGACCACTTGCGACGCCGCTTCGAGCTGCTCGCGCGACGGCAGCAGCGCGTCGCGATTGCGCAGCGCAAAGCCGTCGTACTGCGCGTTCGCGAGTTCTAGCCGATCGGCGTCGAGTTCGCGCGCGAGCGCGATCAGCGCGCCGACGTTCGCGAGATTGTGGCGGTGCAGCACGACGTTCAGCGTCAGCGCGAGCCCGAGGCGTCGCACTTCGCGCGCCACGGCGAGCTTGCGTTCGAAGCTCGTCGTACCGGCGACCCGGTCGGACGCTGCGGCCGTCGCATCCTGGATCGACAGCTGTACGCTGCGCAGTCCCGCGCCCTGCAGCGGCGCCACGCCGTCCGCGCCGAGCGGCACGCCAGCCGTCACGAGGTGCGGATAGAGCTTCGCGTCCGCCGCATGCCGCACGATCGCGGCGAGATCGCGTCGCGCCGACGGTTCGCCGCCGGTGAGTCCCACGTGCAACGCACCGAGGGCGGCCGCTTCGTGGAACACGCGGCCCCATGCGTCGGCCGTGAGTCCGTCGCGGATCTCCGCAAAGCGCTCCGGATTCGAACAGTACGGACAGCGCAGTGGACAGCGATACGTCAGTTCGGCGATCAGGTTCCAGACGCGCGACGGTGACGGCGCTGCGGTCTGCTCAGGTGTCACGGAGGATCACGCCGAGCAGCTCCATCTGGTCGAGGAACTCGTGCACGTCGGTGGTGAGATGCAGGACGGTGGGATGACGATCGCGCAGCGTGGTCGCGACTGCGTCGGAGCTGCGTGTGCCATCGCAGAGTTCGAGGATCTCGCGGCCGGACTCCGAGACGCGCACGCCGCGCTCGGGCAGCACCGCAAGCAGATGACCCGGGCGCTCCTCGTCCTCGCGCAGCAACGCGTGGGGCGCGAGACGCGGGTGGCGGTGCGCCGCCTCGACGGCATCGAGCAGGCTCCACAGGATTTCGCACTTGCGCGCGAGCGCATCGAGGCAGCGCTGCTGATCGGCGAGCGTACCCGCCTGTTCGACGACGAACGCGAGACCGTACGCGGCGTCGCGTGGCGCGATCGTGGTGCGCGAGCGGAAGTAGGCGAGGCCCTCGGCGTCGACCCACGGATAGTGGCGCTCGAACGCGCTGATGCGCGCAGCCATGATGTTGCCCGCGAAGAGTTCGGTCAGCGACGCTGCTACTGCGGTGAGTAGATCGGCGCGTTCGACCAGCTCGACGTACGCGTCGCAGGCACGCCGCACGCCGGGCAACACGAAGTCGAGGCTCGCGACCTCGTCGCGCGCGAGGCCCGCGGCTTCCGCGAGGCGCAGCCACAGCTCGAGGCCACCTTCGCCGGGCGCGCGGCCGTCGTGATCGTGCAGCCGCTGCACCCATTCGCGCCGAAACGTGGAGTCGCTCGACTTGCCGAGGATCGCCGCGTCCTTCACCGGAATGCGCGTCTGGTAGTAGTAGCGATTGCGCACCCACGTCTGGAGTTCCTCCGGCGAGAGAAGGCCGGCGTGCATGCGCAGGTTGAACGGATGCTTGTCGTGATAGCGCTCGGTGCCGACGCGTCGCAGGCGCGCTTCGAAGTCGGCGAGACTCCAGGGCTCTCGGGAGTGGCTCACGGCGCGAGCATAGGCTGCTGCCGGGCGGGCACGCAGCGGTGATGGAATGTGCGCCGATCGACCTCAGCAGCAACGCCACCGCGAATCGCACGCTCCCCGCCGACTGGCCGCGTGGAACGGGTGACGTCTCGTCCGCTGCCTTCGGCCATGGCTCGGTGCGCAACTTCGGCGCATCTGCCCTGACGGCGCACCGCACGAGATTGTGGTCGGATCGACGGCGCCGGGTGATAGGATGGTCCGTGGGGAGAAATCCATGCGCCGATCGCACGCCACCTTGCTCACTGCTGCGCTGCTCTCTGCCGTCACGCCGGCGTCGGCGTACCTGATCTCTGCGCAGGCGCAGTACGAAACCGGCACTCTCAGCGAGGGGAGCGTGACCGAGCCGGAGGTGTCGGCGTCGACCTTCTTCGTCGTCCCGGACACGACGAACACGATCGAGACCTCCTCGTTCGTGAGCGGCCAGAGCGGAGTTCTCGAAGGGCGCTCGCGGATCGACATCGTGAGCGGTTTCTCGACCTCCGCCGCCAAGTGGATCGCGCTGCTCCGGGAGAATCTCGTCCTCCATCCGAATCCCGGCGAGACCGAGATCGTGGTGCGCGCCAGCCTCGACGTCGTCACGAACTCGAGCACGGTCGTCTACCCGGCCGGCGCTCAGGGCTACGCATTCCAGAGCGTGCGGCTCCAGATCGAGTTCGAGGACAACGCACCGACCACGAACATCATCGCATACGGCCACATGGTGCAGAACGTGTTCTCCCCGACACTGGAGCTTTGGGCGGACAGCACAGGCGTATTCCCGCCCGAGGCCGGGACGGCCATCGGGTCGACCGAGTCGGGGAGCGTCGACCTCGAGATTCGGATCCCCGTCAACATCATCGGTGGCGGCGATATCCTCCGGGTGGAGGCGCAGATCACCGGCGAGGCCGACGCCGGCAATCACCAAACCTCGTACGCCGTGAGCGGCCTCGACACGCAGTTCGCGATCGACGTCGGGGGCGGAACCTACGAGGCGACGTTCCCTTTCTTCCTGGCGCCCGAGCCGGACGGCGCGCTGCTCGGTGTCGGCGCAATCGTGGCGCTCGCGATCACCGCATCGCGTCGCCGTCGCTAGACCTCGAAACTCATCCCATCCATCGCGATCTCGATGCCCGCGCGCTGCACCAGCGACGCTTCGGGCGACCCGGCGTCGAGGATCGGGTTGGTGTTGTTCATGTGGATGTAGACGACGCGGCCGCGCAGCTCGGCGAGGACTGGCAGTGAGCCGCCGGGTCCGGAGATCGGCACGTGACCCATCGCCGTTGCATCGGGCGCGCCGGGCCGCACCGACGAGAGCTCGTCATTGCGAAAGAAGGTGCCGTCCACGAACGAGAGGCTCGCGGCTTCGAACTCCGCGAGCGTGCCGGCGTCGAGTTTCGCAATGCCGGGTGCGTAGACCAGGCGTCGACCGCTGCGCAGATCGGTGATGCGCACGCCGACCGTCGTCTCCGGCTGATTCGACGTGTGCTTCGCGAGCCACGTCGGCACCTTGCCCGGCACCGGAAAGAAGCGCGCCTCGAGGTGACCATCGCGATCGAGCGTCACCGCCTGGTCGAGCTTCGCGATTCCCCACGCCGGCTCGAGCAGTCGCAACAGCGCGTTGTGATCGAGTAGCGCGTCGCGCACGAATGGCGTCGACACGATCCGGTAGGGCAGCGACTCGCGCAGCACCAGCAGGCCGAGTACGTGATCCACGTCGGCGTTGGTGACGACGATCGTATCGAGCGGGATGTCGCGCGTGCCGGGTCGCGGGTGCAGACCGGGGAAGCGCGCGAGCTGATCGCGCACATCGGGGCTCGCGTTCACGATCGACCAGCGCACGCCATCGGCAGACACCGCGATCGACGGCTGTGTGCGCGGCGGCACCTGCGGATCGCCGGCGCGCGCGCGCACGCAGCGATCGCAGCCGCAGTTCCACTGCGGCAGACCGCCGCCGGCCGCGGAGCCGAGCACCCGGACGCGCAGGCTCATCGCGGCAGGCCCGCGATCGCCTCCCGGATCTCGCCGGCGCTCTCGAAGAAGAGCGGGAAGTCGGTCTTGCGCCAGCGCACGCGCCCGTCGCGACCGATGAGGACCAGCGCGCGCTTGGTGATGCCGAACAGGCCCGCTGCGCCATAGCTCTTGCAGACGGCGCCGCCCTCGTCGGCCGCAACCGGAAACGGCAGCGCGTGTTTCTTCGCAAACCTCTCGTGCGATGCGAGTGACTGCGGATTGAGGGCGATCACCTGCACGCCGAGCCCCGCGAAGACGGCGAGGTTGTCGCGATAGTCGCAGAGCTGCTTGGTACAGACGGGCGTGTCGTCGCCCGGATAGAACGCGAGCAGCACGGCGCCATCCGCGAGCCGCTTCGAGAGCGTGACGTCGCCCTGTGTCGAAGCGAGCGTGAAGTCCGGAGCGGGATCGCCGACGTCGGGGAGTTTGGCCATGGGCGTGAGCCTACCGGACGCCTCGCACGAGGGCGCGTCGCTAAGCGCGGCGACCCGCCAGCAGCGCGAGGCCACCAGCCAGCAGTAGCGCCGTGGTCGGTTCGGGAACCTGACCGCGAATCGCGCCGCCCGGGAACTCCGCGGTGTGGACGTTCACGTACCAGCCGCTCGGCTGTGCGATCACGCCGGCCAGATCGGCATCCTGGAGTCCGCTGCCAGTGAGCTGACCCGAGAAGTCGATCCGCACGGAACCATTGACGCCCGCGACACCCTGGTGGATGTGCGCGCCGGTCGGCGGTAGTGCGAGGTTGCCGACCGTGATGTTCCAGTTGATCGTCGGAAACGGCGCCGTGCTGTCGTCGATCGTGATCACCGCCGTCCCGAACCCGTCGGAATCGCCGATGTTCACTTCGTTCGCGCCACTGAGTCCAATCGTGTAGTTGAACAGCGTCGCCTGGGCCGCGAGCGGAAGCAGCAATGCCAGAGCCGCCGCGCCCGCGCACCAGCCTTTCCGGTGGATTCGTTTCCTGTGCATTCGGTTCTCCAATGGTTCTCCAAAGGTTGGGGACTTGCGCTGCTGTCAGCGCCGATGCGCATGCGTTGCACACGCTCTGCTAGGTCATGTGCTCGCAGGGCTCGTCGCGTGGCAATCGGTGGGCCTGTTGCGCGAATTTGGCCCTTGGGGCGGGCGCAGGAACCACGGCGGGCTCGCCCACGCTCGTTCTCGTGGGTTCTTCGTCGATCGACGTGCTACTCCGGCGCTCGCCCCGGGTCTCGCGGAGTCTGGCTCTGCGATCCGCCCGCGATTGGATCCTGACAGACCACGCTCTCGAAGCGAGCGCGCGCCGGCGGATTTTCGCCGACCTGGTCGCTCGCGTTCTCGCACGACCAGAACAGTTGTGGGAGCTGCGGAGCGGACGCTGGCTCTTGCAGATGCGGTCAATGCAAGATACCCCGCGACGGGTCTATCTTGTCCGCGCGATCGTCGACCTCGATCGCGAGCCGCCGGAGGTGGTGACGGTGTATCGAACCAGCAAGGTCGCCAAGTACTGGAGGCTCGATCCGTGAAGGTCAACTACGACGGGCGAACCGACACGCTCACGGTTCTCTTCAAGGAAGGCGCCGCGATCGTCGAGAGCGACGAAGATCGGCCAGGCGTCATTCTCGACTACGACGATCGTGGCGAACTCGTGTCGCTCGAGATCCTGGATGCATCGCGGCGAACGACGGAGCCGCGCAAGGTCGAGTTCCAGTCGACACCGTGACCGGTTGCCCAGTTTCGCCGGCGCGAACGCTACTCGCGGTACGGCGCGAGCTTCACGAACAGGCTGAACGCCGCCCAGCGCGCGATGAACGCCGCGCGACCACCCGGCACCGCGCGCGCCTCGGCGTTCCAGCACGCCGTCAGATGGCGCTTCATCGCGAGGCGCGGATGACGCTGTTCGGCAGCTCGCGCGAAGGCCGGATCGACATCCCAGAGCCGCACGCCGGCGAGATCGAGCAGCGCGCCAGCCGAGAGCATCGGTCCGATCGGCCCGCGCTCGAAACCGACGCCGGGCGTGATATGCATGCAGATGCCTTCGGCGATCGCGCGGGCCACCGCCTCGTCGGCTCCTGCGCGCTGCGCGATCGCCAGCGCGCGCTCGGCGCCCACCACTGCGAAACAGCGCTGCGGCGTCGGCGCTTCGAGCGCGATGTCGTGCAGCAGCGACGCCACGTAGAAGTGTTCGAGGTCGAGGTGCACGCCGTCGAGGTTCGCGAGCGCGAGCCCGAACGCGAAGGTTCGCAGCGAGTGATTCTGCATCGCCGGCGTCAGCGTCTCCCGGCACGCGCGGAGCGCATCCGCGGCGAGCTTCGTGTCGGGCAGCACGAGTCGATCGAGGTCGAGCGTGCCGACGCGGGCAGGGCGCAATCCGAGGAGCATGCGCAGACGCCCAGCGGTGTAGGTCGCCGTGGTACGCAGAATGGGAGCGAGGAAGCGGAGTCGCTCCCCGTTGGTGAGGTTGCCCGCGGTCGTCGCGGCCCATTCGAGCGTGCCGATGCGCATCTCGCTCTCGCTCCGTCTCTTGTGCCGACGCGCGCGATGGCGGTCGATCCCGCCGGGCAGCCTGCCTTGGAAATCTGAACTCCGCCTTCAGATTTTCAAGATTGGAGGGGAGGGCTGGGACGGGGGCTGGGTGATGGCTTCCGACTCGGGTCGGCTCCATTCCGGGGATCCGGGTGGTAGCCGCGGCTTGAGTGCCGCGGATTCAAACAGGGGGCCGGTCTAGTCGGCGCGCTTTCGATTGCTTCAATTGAGCCGCGGCTTGAGTGGACCAGGTCGAACGACCCGACGACCTCGCCCGTGCTGGGTGCCCTACGATCCAACCTCATCTTCAGTCTCGAAGGAGAACCACCCCATGCCGCAGCTCACTCGCATCACCCGCGACCCGACGATCATGGGCGGGAAGCCGTGCATCCGCGGCATGCGCGTGACGGTCGGTGCGATCGTCGGGCTCGTCGCTGCAGGACGTACGACTGAAGAAATCCTCCGGGACTACCCCTATCTCGAGGCTGCCGACATCGACGAGGCGTTGACCTACGCCGCGTGGCGCGCGGAGGAAGTTGAAGTCGCTCTCGGTGACGGGTGAAGCTGCTCGTCGACATGAACCTATCGCCGAGGTGGGTGGGCCTGTTGGCGCACCACGGGCTCGAGGCCGTTCACCGGTCGACCGTCGGTGCCGCCTCCGCACCCGATCACGAAATCCTGGCGTGGGCGCGTGAGCACCTGCATGTGCTCGTGACTCACGACCTCGACTTCTCGGCGATTCTGGCTGCGACGCGCGAGCGATCGCCGAGCGTGTTGCAACTGCGCTGGCTCGACCTCCAGTCAGATGCGGTGGTTGCTGCGGTTGCCACGGCGGCTCGTGCCCATCGCGATGCGATCGAGCGAGGCGCATTGCTCTCGATCGACGAGCGCGGCGCGCGCATTCGTATCCTGCCTCTCCCCGGGGACGCGCGGACGAATCGATAGCTCCTCCCCACCGCACGAGGACCCGCACATGAAACGCCACCACCACCGCCGCGAAGCCACGCCCGTCGCGCACATGATCCCGTGAGCTGCTTTAGGAAATCCGGACCACTTCGCGCGGAGACCTGAGGAGGTCGTAATGTCGGAGCGCACGCTTCATGTCGTTTCGTCCAGCGTTCACGCATGGGCGACGGTCGCCCCGGCCGTCTCGATCCACGTCCGATTCAACCGGCCGGTCGATCCGCGATCGGCGCAGTCGGGCTTCCGTCTGCTTTCAGAAGACGCCCGAGCCGTCGTGCGGCTCAGCGCAGATGGCGTCGAGGCGACGTGGACGCCGTGGTCTCATCCGGCCGAAGGCGAGCACACGCTGCTCGTCGAAGACGTCGTGGCCACGGAGGACGGCTGCGCCGTCGTGCCTTGGCGTCTCCCCTTCGTCGTGGCGGCATCCGAGGACCGCACGCGGCCGTATGGCGAGATCCTGCTGCATTCGTCGACCGCGAGGCTCCACATGTCGGAGCGTCGTTACGCGATCAGCAAGTTGCGCGATCCGAACTCCGGCTTGCGCCGCCAGGTAGCCGTCGATGAAACCGGCTCGCCCGTGGACCTCGCCGCGATCCTACGCGAAGACACGCGGAAGTGCGTCGAGAAATACGGAAAGCTACACCCCGGTCTGTACGACAGGATCGAACGAACGCCGGGAGAGGATCCCATTCCGGTGGCCCTCTGGA
>JANLTC010000053.1:0-5082 GCA_031362725.1 Deltaproteobacteria bacterium
TGGCGCGCCACATCGAGGGCGAGGGCGTCGTTCCGGCCGTCGCGTTGGCGCTCCAACCGGGGGCGAAGGCCGCCGATTTCGGGCGTTTCGTTGCGGACATGAAGCGGGTCGACGCCGAGCGACAGCGGGGCGGCATTCGCGGGCCGCTCGAAGAGCTCGGCGGCGCGAGCATGCTCCAGATGTTCGCCGCGCTCTCCAAGCAGGGCACGCTCACGGTGACTCACGGGGCGGAAGAAGGAGTGGTGGCGTTCTCGAACGGCATGCTCTGCGTCGCGCAGGTCGGCTCGGTGATGGGCGTGAAGGCACTCGCGCGTATTCTCTCGTGGCGCGATGGTTTCTTCGAGTTCCGCTCGCACGTCGATCCGCAGAGCGACGCGCAGACCCAGGTTCCGATGGAAGGGGCGATCCTCGACGCACTGCGGTTACTCGATGAGAGCAACCGCCTGTCGAGTCCGCAGCTCCCGGCGAGCGCGCGACTCGAGATTGCGCGCGACGAGCTAGCCGCGCTCGGCCAACCGATCGGCAAGACCGAGCAGGCCGTTCTCGAACTCGCTGCCGCGGGCTTCACCGTCCGCCGCATCCTCGACGTCATCCCGGAAGACGACGCCGCCATCCGAAGCGCGATCACCGCCCTCCTCGACCGCGGCATCATCCGTCTCGTCTGAGGAGAAAGGGGACGGTCCTCGCCGAGGACCGCCTGTGGAGAAACGGGACACACCCCGATCGAAGGGTGTCCCTCGAGTCATCGCCCCGTCCACCTCGAGGACCGTCCCCTTTCTCCTCGCTACCTTGCGCGGCTTGGTCAGGGGGTGGGCGTGGAAAGCGAACGGTTCGGGCTGTGGATCGAGGGGCGCGCGACGGCGGCCGAGGGCGATGGGGTGGCCGCCGTGTTGGAGCCCGCGACGGGCGCGTTGCTCGCGCACGTGGCGCAGGCCACGGTCGGTGACGCGCAGCGAGCCGCGAGCGCCGCGCAGCGCGCGTTCCGCAATGGGCCCTGGCCGCGCGCGCGCGCGGTGGAACGGGCAAGGACATTGCGTTCGATCGCCGCACGGATCCGCGCGCAGGCGAAGGCGCTCGCGACGCTCGAGGCGCGCAATGCCGGCAAACCCATTGGCGATGCCGAGTGGGAAGTCGAAGCGGCCGCGCAGTGCTTCGAGTTCTTTGCGGGTGCTGCGACGACGCTGTCCGGCCGCGTCCCGCCCGTCGACGGCACCGGCCTCTCCGTCGTTCTCCGACAACCGATCGGGCCCTGTGCTCTGATCGTCCCATGGAACTTCCCGCTGTTGATCGCAGCCTGGAAGGTGGCCCCGGCGCTCGCCGCCGGGAACACCGTGGTGCTGAAGCCCGCAAGTGCGACGCCGTGCACCGCGCTGCGACTTGGCGCGCTCGCGACCGAAGCGGGACTGCCCGACGGCGTGCTCAACGTGATCGCCGGCCCCGGCGCTTCGATCGGGGCGGCGCTGGTCGAGGATCCCGCCATCCGCAAGATCTCCTTCACCGGCGACTCGGAGAATGGGGCCGCGATCCTGCGCATGGCCGCGCCGGAGATCAAGCGCGTTTCGCTCGAACTGGGTGGCAAGTCGGCGAACGTGGTGTTCGCCGACGCCGATCTCGACGCGTGCGTCGAGAAGTCGCTGCTCGCGGTCTTCGGCAATGCGGGTCAGGATTGCTGCGCGCGCTCCCGCATCCTGGTCGAGGAGTCGATCCACGATGCGCTCGTCGAAAGGTTCCGCGTCGCCACGCAGCAGCTGCGCGTCGGCGACCCGCTCGATCCGGCGACGCAGGTGGGCTCGCTGATCTCGCGCTCCCACCGCGAACGCGTCGGCGGCTATGTCGAGGTGGGGAAGGGCGAAGGTGCGCGCCTGCTCTGCGGCGGCGATGCGCCGAGCCGTGGACCGCTCGCGCGTGGCTCGTTCCTGATGCCGGCACTGTTCGACCGCGTGACACCCACGATGCGCATCGCGCGCGAGGAGATCTTCGGTCCGGTCGTCGCGGTGCTTCCGTTCCGCGACGAGGCCGAAGCGATCGCGCTCGCGAACGATTCGATCTACGGCCTCTCGGGTTCGCTGTGGACGCGCGATGCGAAGCGCGCGATGCGCGTCGCGCGCGCGATCGAGACTGGCGTAATTTCGGTGAACTCGAGCCGCAGCGTCTTTCTCGAAGCACCGTTCGGCGGTGTGAAGCGCAGCGGCGTCGGGCGCGAACTCGGTATCGAGGCGCTCGAGGGCTACACGGAGCAGAAATCGATCTACTTCGAGACCGAGGAGAACTGACGGTGGCGGGAAGACTTTCGGGCAAGGTGGCGCTGATCACAGGCGCGGCGAGCGGGATCGGGCGCGAGTCTGCGCTGCTCTTCGCGTCCGAAGGCGCGCGCGTGCTGGTCGCTGATCTCGACGTTGCGGCCAGCGAAGCGACCGTCGCCGCGATCGCGAAGGCCGGTGGCGACGCGCGCTCGATCCGGTGCGACGTTTCGCGCGCAGCCGATCTCGAAGCGGCTGTTGCCGCCGCCGAGCATCACTTCGGTGCGTTGCACGTGCTCTTCAACAACGCCGGAATCTTCCCGGCCAGGGACGGTTCCCCGGTCGACACGCCCGACGACGTCTTCGATCAGGTGATCGCGGTGAACCTGAAGGGAGTCTTCTTCGGCTGCAAGTACGGGATCCCCGCGCTGCTGCGCGCGGGCGGCGGCTCGATCATCAACACCGCATCGTTCGTCGCGGTGTTGGGCGCTGCGACGTCACAGATCGCGTACACCGCGAGCAAGGGCGGTGTGCTCGCGATGACCCGCGAGATTGCCGTCGAGTACGCGCGACAGGGGATTCGTGCGAACTCGCTATGCCCCGGCCCCGTGAACACGCCGCTGCTCGCCGAGTTCCTGGCGGCACCTGAAGCGCGCGCGCGCCGCTTCGTGCACATCCCGATCGGTCGGCTCGCGGAAGCGCGGGAGATCGCAAACGCGGCGTTGTTCCTCGCGTCCGACGAGTCGAGCTACGTGACGGGCTCGACGTTCCTGGTCGACGGCGGCATCACGTCGGCGTACGTGACGCCGGAATGACGGCATCGCACTCAGCTGCGTTGAGCGACCGGCGCACCTCCGACGACACGCTGACGAACGAGCGTGTCGACGCGGTAGCGCGCATCGTCGGTATCCTTGTGATCTAGATTGAAGTGCAGGCCGCGGCTCTCCTTGCGCCAGGTCGCGCACTCGATCACCAACTCGGCCATCAGCGCCAGATTGCGCAGTTCGATCAGATCGGGCGTCACACGGAAGTTCCAGTAGTACTCGTCGATCTCCTCGAGCAGCAGCCCGATGCGGTTGCGCGCGCGTTCGAGACGCTTGTCGCTGCGTACGATGCCGACGTAGTTCCACATGAATCGGCGCACTTCGTCCCAGTTCTGCGCGATCATCACGGCTTCGTCGCTGTCGCGCGCCCACTGCGCCTGCCAGGCGGGGACGTCCTCGGCGGGCGGCGTGTCGCCGAATCGCTTCCGACTCTCGACGGCCGCCGCGTCGGCGAACACTGCACATTCGAGCAACGAATTCGAAGCCAGCCGGTTTGCCCCGTGCAGACCGGTCGCGGCGACCTCGCCGGCGGCGAACAGGTTCTGCAGGTCGGTTTCGCCGCGCAGATCGGTGCGCACGCCGCCGCAGGTGTAGTGCGCGGCGGGAACCACCGGGATCGGATGCCGCGTGATGTCGATGCCGAACTCGAGACAGCGCGCGTAGATGTTCGGGAAGCGCGCGCGGACGAAGGCGGCGTCGCGGTGCGTGATGTCGAGCACGACGCAGTCGCTGCCCGAGCGCTTCAGCTCGGAGTCGATCGCGCGCGCCACGACGTCACGCGGCGCGAGGTCCGCCATCGCGTGATAGCGTGACATGAAAGCGTCACCGGTGAGTGTCTTCAGGATGCCGCCCTCGCCGCGCACGGCCTCGGTGATCAGGAACGACTTGGCCTGTGGGTGGAAGAGACAGGTCGGATGGAATTGCATGAACTCGAGATTCGCGACGGTAGCGCCCGCGCGATACGCCATCGCGACGCCGTCGCCCGATGCCACATCGGGATTCGAGGTGTAGAGATAGACCTTGCCGCCGCCGCCGGTCGCGAGCAGCGTGACCGGCGCCAGGAAGCGATGCACCAGGTTGGTCTTGCCGTCGAGCACATAGGCGCCGAGACAGCGATCGGGTCCGGCGATGCCGGAGCGGCGCGCGGTGACGAGATCGACACCGAGGTGTTGCTCGAAGAACGCGATGTTCGGATGTGCGCGCGCGCGTTCGATCAGCGCGCGCGTGAGTTCGCGGCCGGTCGCGTCGCGATGATGCAGGATGCGGCGCCGCGTGTGGCCGCCCTCCCGACCGAGTGCAAAGCCCGCGCCGGACCGCCCGCCTGCTTCGGAGGTGTCGAAGTGCACGCCGAACTGGACCAGCGACGCGATGACGCTCGGCGCGCGCTCGACGACGTGCTGCACGACATCCTCGTGGCACAGGCCCGCGCCCGCGGTGAGCGTGTCGCTTTGGTGCGCTTCGAAGGAGTCGTCGTCGGCGAACACGGCGGCAATCCCGCCCTGCGCCCAGTTCGTGGCCGAATCGTCTGCCAGTCGCTTGGTGACGATCGCGACGCGGCCGTGCTCTGCGACGCGCAGCGCGTAGAACAAGCCAGCGAGTCCGCTGCCCAAGACCAGAAACTCGAAGTCCCGCCTTTCCGCCATCGAAGTGCAATCTAGCCTGCCGACTGGGCTTCCAATCGCCGTTCGGACCCCGTTGATCGGAAATCCCTGTCGAGCCTGCTCTAAGGCGGCTACCGGGGCAGGCCGATGAACTACCAGCCAGGCGATCGATCCATTGGCCGGCCCCAAGGGGGCAATGTGGGACCGGCCCATTCAACGCGAGGGCGTGGGATTGTCGAAGGCAGCGACTGTGTTGTTGATTGGCGTGCTGTGGGGATCCCTGACGCTCGCTGCCTTCCCGGCGCAGGCGGAAGAGGTGTATCGCTGGATCGACTCGCGGGGCGTCGTGCACCTGACGAATGTCCCGTCCGACCCCCACTTCCAGAAGTACCAGGTCGGCAAGTCCGGCGGGACCGG
>JANLTC010000080.1:0-3905 GCA_031362725.1 Deltaproteobacteria bacterium
TCCGGTGCCGACGCGCGTCACTGTTTGCCCTGCCTGACCGTCCCGGCCCTCCCGCCCTGCGGCGTTGCGGGCAATCGCGGCCATCACCGGAAGGTCCTCGGGCGTCGTGATCTTGATGTTCGTCGGCTCGCCCTCGACCAGCCGTACGGGATGGCCCGCGCGTTCGGCGAGCGCGGCTTCGTCGGTGCCGTCCGCGCCCTGTTCGCCGAGCGCCAACGCGTCGCGCAGCACGTGCCGCGCGAACACTTGCGGCGTTTGCGCCAGGTAGACCACCTCGCGTGGAATCGTCTCGCCAACGAACGGAGGCGACTGCGTGGTCGCGCGCTTCACGGTGTCTCGCGCGGGCATGGCCGCGAGCGCCGCGCCAGACTCTACGGCGGCCGCGATCGTGCGGGAAATCAAACCCGCCGTCGCAAGGGGTCTCGCGGCATCGTGAATGACGATGAACTCGGACTCGTCGGCCACGGCTCGAAACGCGTTGAGCACCGAGTCCTGCCGTCGGGCGCCGCCAGTCACGATGCGGACAGGCTTGTGCGTTGCCAGCAGATACGACGGCGGTTCAGCCACCAGTTCCTCCGGTAACGCAACCACGAGCTCGTCGATCTCGGGGTGCGTCAGGAACAGCTCGACGCTGCGCTCGAGCACCGAACGACCGTCGATGCTCAGAAGCTGCTTCGGCAAGGGCCCGCCAAAGCGTTGCCCGCGGCCGCCGGCCGCAATGATGGCTGAGACGAACATGTGAGGAACTGTTGATTATAGACATTCCCAAGCCCCGCTCGACCAACGCGGTCGACCTCAGCGCACCTCGTCGTCTCAGAGTTGCTCGAAGGCCAGACGCTGCAGGACGCGATCAACGGCGAGGCGATGCCGATCCGCTCCGGAACGATCCGCGGTTCGAGGCACTGGCGAAGCGGATCGGCCTGCCGAGCGTGCCGAGTCCGTAGCGAGACTGGGGCCTCAGCCCATTGAGCATGTGCCCTGACTGGAAAGTTTATCATGATAAACTTTCCACTTGGGCCGAATCATCTCTCGCGCCATCGACCTCCGGCTGCCGAAGGGCCGGTCCGCCTTTCTCTGGGGTCCTCGTCGTGTCGGCAAGAGCTTCTGGATCCGCGAGCACCTGCCGAACGCGCCCCTGATCGACCTGCTCCAGTCGGACGTCTACGGTGAGTACGCCGCGCGTCCGGCGCTGCTCCGCGAGCGTTACGCCGACCGGCAACACCCGGTCATCGTCATTGACGAAGTGCAGAAGGTCCCGGCGCTGCTCGACGAGGTGCATTGGCTCATCGAGAACCGCGGACAAGGCTTCTTGCTGACCGGATCGAGCGCGCGCAAACTGCGGCGCGGACACGCCAATCTCCTGGCTGGCCGGGCGTGGCGCCGCCAAATGATGCCGCTGACGTCCGCCGAGGTCGACAGCATCGATCTGGAACGGGTCATGGTCAGCGGGCTCCTCCCGCCACACTTTCTCTCCGAGCATCCGATCGAAGACATCCGCGCCTACGTCGGCGACTACCTGAAGGAGGAGATCGCCGCCGAGGCGCTTACGTCGAACATTCCGGCGTTTGCGGAGTTCCTGCGCGTGGCGGCCATCACGAGCAGCGAACTGCTCAACTACACGAACGTGGCGAGAGAGAGCGGTGTGTCCGCCAAGGTCGTGCGCAGCTACCTGGAAATTCTCGAGGACACGTACCTGGGCTACCGCATCCCACCATGGACCAAGGCCAGGAACCGGCGGCTGATCCTGACTGAGAAGTTCTATCTGTTCGACGTGGGCGTTGCGAACTTCCTGGCGCGCCGGCAGCCCCAGATGGGCAGCCCGGAGTTCGGCAAGGCGTTCGAGCATTTCATCCTGATGGAGCTGAAGGCGTACCAGGTGTATCGCCAACCCGGGATGGATCTGCGCTTCTGGCGCACGGCAAGCGGGTACGAAGTGGACTTCGTGCTGGGCGAGCTCGATGTCGCCGTCGAAGTGAAAGGGAGCACACGCGTCCACGACGGAGACCTGACGGGGCTACGCGCGCTCGGAGAAGAACACCGGATCAGGCGGGCGATCGTCGTGTCGCTCGAGCGGCAGACCAGAACCGTGGCACCTGGCATCGAAGTGTGGCCTTGGAAGACGTTTCTCGCGCGCTTGTGGAGCGGCGACCTCGGGGTCTGAGCTCTACACGTTCGAGCCTCGCCGGTTCCAGGCGCTGACGAAGCGGATCGGCCTGCCGAGCGTGCCGCTGGCGTAAGCGCGACAACGGGCAACCGTGTGCGCACGTCGCAGGTCGAGGTCCGGCGATACCGGAACGAGGCCTGCGTTTAGCCGACAACCGTCAACAGTTCGCCAGGTTTCACAGCTGCAAGCGCCTCGAGAATCTGCGGAACCAGGGGGCGCAGTTCCTTCACGCGATTCGTCCGCGCCACGGCCACCACCCCGCCAACCCCAGAGGCCCTCAGGTTCTGCTGAAACGAGAGATTCTGGTCCACGGTCAGCAACACCTCGAACCGCTCCGAGAGCATGAGCGTCAGTCGTTCGCCGTTGCGCTTGGAGGACCATCCCATGTCCACGACGTGATGCGCGTCGTGGCTCGTGAGGTCGCGAAGAAGCGGCCTGGGGACGCACTCATCGAGCAGCAGTCGCAAGGGCCTCGGTCATCGAACGGGCCAGTTCCAGCGCGGCGACCGCCTGTTCCCTGGTGACGGAGGGAAAACTCTCCAGGAATTCGCCCAGCGAATCGCCCGCTTCGTCGTACAACGACTTGACCGGCACGCGCGTCCCGACAAACACCGGTGTGCCTCCGAGAATCTCCGGGTCGCGATGAACCACCGCAGATATGGTCGGCATGGTTGACGTCCTGTAGGCCGAGTCTACCGCTCGGCCCGCAGAAGTTGTGCGCCGGTCGCCTCTTCGCTGTCAGCCAGGGAGTATCCGGCCCATACTGCAGTCCCGCACATATAATCGCGCTACCGTTGGCTCTCACACGCGGCGCGCGACTCGGTCCCTACGAAATCCTTGCACCAATCGGCGCTGGAGGAATGGGCGAAGTCTATCGGGCGCGGGACACGCGGCTCAATCGGGACGTCGCGATCAAGGTGCTGCCGCCGGCCTTCGCCACCGACGCGGGACGCCTCGCGCGGTTCGATCAGGAAGCTCGCGCGACCGCCGCGCTGAATCATCCGCACATCCTCGCGGTGTACGACATCGGCATGCACGACGGCGGACCGTACGTCGTCTCGGAGTTGCTCGAAGGCCAGACACTGCACGACGCGATAACGGGTCAGCCGATGCCGCTGCCGACGCTGCTGGCGCTGGCCGTCGAGATCGCCGACGCGCTCGACGCCGCGCACGCGCGCGGGATCGTGCATCGCGACATCAAGCCGGCGAACCTCTTTGTCACGAGCCGCGGGCACGCGAAGGTGCTCGACTTCGGCCTCGCGAAAGTGGTCGACGTGGCGAGCACGTCCACCGCCGCGACCGACGCACCGCTCTCGGGCGCCGGGACCACGGTGGGCACGGTGGCGTACATGTCGCCGGAGCAGGCGCGGGGCGAGGTCGTCGATGCGCGCAGCGATCTCTTTTCGTTTGGCGCCGTCCTCTACGAAATGGCCACGGGCCAACCAGCGTTTCAGGCAGCGACGACGGCTGTGACCTACGATGCGATCCTGAATCGTCCGCCCGCCGATCTCGCGGCGCTCAACCCGCACCTGCCCGCCGCGCTCGTGCGCCTCATCGTCCATGCGCTGGAGAAGGATCGAGACCGCCGGTATCAATCGGCCGCCGAGATGCGCGGGGCGCTCGAGGCGGTGAAGCGTGCGGCCGAATCGAGCGGGTCGCGGGCGACTGCGTCGCCGACGCCGTCGCTGGCCGTGCTGCCGTTTGCCGACATGAGCGCGCAGAAGGACCAGGAGTATTTCTG
>JANLTC010000007.1:0-7764 GCA_031362725.1 Deltaproteobacteria bacterium
GTTTTTTTTTTTTTCGGGGGGGGTGCGGTGGTTGGCCCCCCCCGCGTCCCGACGCGCGGCCGGCCGCGGCCGAACCCGGTAGCGGCGTTGGCGTCCGGAACCCGGCGAGCCGCGCGCGCCAGAACGCGGTCGCCGCGCCCAGGTCCTGTCGCGCGAGGTGTTCGACGTGGTCGCGATAGAGGCGTGGAGTCGGAAGCTCGATCGTTGCGCCTCGCAGCGAGGCGTCGTAGATCGAAAAGATCTCGCCGAGCGCGAGCGGGAAGGAGCGCCCGTCGAGCAGGATGTGATGGAAGCTCCAGACGACTTCGAAGTGGCGCTCCGCCGTCCGGAAGATCGCGAGGCGCTGCAGTGGCGCTTCGCGGAGATCGAAGCCCCGTTCGCGCTCGCGGCGCAGGTGGTCTTCGAGTCGCGCGGCGTGTTCGGTCGCCGCGACGCTGCGCCAGTCTTCGACGAGCACCGGCAGCGCGACGGCGCGGTGAACGTCCTGGACGGGATTTTCAACGTTCTCCCAGCGGAAGCTCGTGCGCAGAACGGCGTGTCGCGCGACCACCTGTTCGAACGCGCGCTGGAAGGCGGGGACGTCGATCGCTTCGTCGAGACTCGCGACGATCTGCTCGATGTCGACGCCGGAGTGCGGCGACGACAGATGATGAAACAGCATCCCCTGCTGAATCGGGGAGAGGCCGTAGGTCGTTTCGAGCTGGTCAGCCATTGCGCCTCGACTCTTGCAACCACCGCGCTGCTAGCGGGGACAAGCGCACGACAGGCCGAAGGCGACGTCCAAACGACGCCGCAGGCCCCAGGGGATCGGTCTCGCCGGCCGCAGGCCGCCTAGAGCCCGATCCATGAGTGCCTCCGAGCCCGTCAAGGTTTCTCCTAGGTTGCCTCTATCGGAACAAAGCAGCTTCGTCGCAAGCGTCCCAGAAAATTCGACGATAGTTCGCGTTGGCGAGCCCTCTCGTCGGCGTTTCGGGACGGATCGGAGGTCGCCCGAACGGGAAGCGAGTTTCCTGTCCGTGGGAAATGAAATGACCCTTCTGGGTCGGATCGAGTTGTCTAAGTGCTTGAAGTTGAAGGACTAGCAGGTGGCATCCTCCCTGCAGAACCGAGCCCAAGGGAAGGGGACCGCGCGCGACGCGGTCTACTTCCCTTTCTTTTTGTATCGAGCCCGCTTTCGGAAGTCGAAGTCGCCAACCGGTCCCCTTCTGTCACCGACGAACGCCTCGTGGCCACTTAGCGAGTGGACTCCGAGGTTTCGGTACAGGAGGAAGCTGAAGATGCGACTGACTGGAATGATGAATCTGGCTGCTGCAATTGCGGTGGCGCTCGCGGCGCCGCAGGGTGCTCGCGCGACCCTGCTCGATGCGCTCGTGGGTACGTCCCAATCCATTGGTGCCCTCACCTTCAGCTTTACCGTCATCGAGGAAACCGGCGGGATCAACTTGCACGATGTCGACCTGACTTTGGTCGCCGACGGGCTGGGAATCGGTTTTGACGTGACCCCCGTCATCGCGGGCGCCCTGTCGACCTCGAACGGAGGTCTCGAGGACCTCAAGCTCGAGTTCACGGTGACCTCGACTCTCGGTATCGACGCTGCGGGCAATCATCTCGTCGCCTCGTCGACCGGCGACGGATCTTCGGCGAGCGTGTCCGAGTTGATCGACGAGGCTCCGGCCGTCGATCTGGGCGTTTTCGTGGCGTGGTTCGGGAGCCTGGCGGACGCGGACGAGTCGCTCGGCGGGACCTTCAACACGCTGACGATCACCAAGAACCTGGTGATCAGTGCGGGCGACGACGGCAGTGCGTCGATCGAGCGGCTCTCACAGCGCTACCACGTGGTCCCGGAGCCGGCGACTGCAGGGTTGATGCTGTTGGGACTCGCTGGCCTCGCTCACGCGGGAAGGCGCCGATAGATCCATCGGGAACAGTGCTTGGGGCGAAATACCCCTCAGGAAGGTTGATACCAACCCTCGTTTTGGGTCACTATCAAAGGGCAGGGATGGTTCCAAACCGTCCATGCCGCCGACCCGCGAACTCGGCAAACATCGGGAGCTCAAGCTGTACATGTCGAAATTGAATCCGATCAAGCAGTTGGCGCGAGGCGTGCTGTTGGTGGCGCTCTCGATCAGCTTGGGAGGCAGCGCGCGAGCGCTCACGTTGGCTGATCTCGACGGCGGTGCGTCCTTCGCTACACCGGATGGCTCACTCACCTTCAGCGCGTTCCACGTCACGTTGCCCGCAATGATCGGCAGCGCGAACAACGCGCTGGCCGGTCTCAATCTCGCGCTCTTCGAAGTCGAAGCCCTTCCGTCGGTTGGCTTCGGGTTCCGCGTGCTCGAGTTCGACATTCCGCTCGTCGCGGCGGGCGACGAGATCGGGCAGATGATCATCGACTACACCGTCACCGCGAGCCCGACGATCCTGATCACCGGTGCGGGTCTGCGATTTACCGGGACCGCGATTGGTTCGGGCGCCGTGACGCGAATCGACGAGCTGGTGACTGCTCCTGCGGGCAGCATCGGGCTCCATGTGATTCGCCAGGCTGGTGGCGTACAGCATCCCGATGATGAGCAGCTTCTGCCCAGCGCGGCGAGCGAGGTTCTCGTCTCGAAGAACATCCTTCTCGACGTGCACAGTCGAACGGCCTTCATCGCGCAGATCTCCGAGATCGAGGGCCGCTACTCGGTCCGTCCGGTTCCCGAGCCGGGGGCCGTTGCGATCTTCGCGGCGAGTCTCGCCATGGTGACGACGGCGTCGCGACGTCGCTGGCTGTAGGCACGTAGCCACCTTCTGATTGGTTGTTGTGCGCCGCCGGGTTCGATCCCGGCGGCGTTTCGCTTTTGTGCGCCGCGGATTTCGCCGCGGCGTTCCTCGCCCCCTTGTCTGGATCGCATCGAAAGCCGATACAGAGCCCCCGTCAGCCCGCGCTGCAGTGGAACGCGAGCCGTCACGAGATCGCGAGGGGGCACCGTGAACATCGAGTTCGTGAATCACTCGTCGTTCCTCGCGGCAACAGGTGCGGTCCGTCTGCTCTGCGACCCCTGGCTCGACGGCACGGCGTTCAATGACGGCTGGGCGCTGCTCTCGCCCACAGCGTTCGGTGCCGACCGCTTTCGCGACGTGACGCATATCTGGTTCTCGCACGAGCATCCCGATCACTTCAGCCCGGTGACGTTGCGCCAGATCGCGCCGGAGCACCGAGCGCAGATCACGATCCTCTACCAGACGACGAGCGACGGAAAGGTGGCGAAGTTCTGTCGCGGTGCGGGCTTCAAGGACGTGCTCGAACTGACACCGGATCGCTGGTACGACCTCGCGCCCGGAGTCAGCGTTCGCTGTGAAGCCTGGACCGCCGGCGACTCCTGGCTCGCGATGCGCGCTCCCGGTGCCACGCTGCTGAATCTCAATGACTGCGCGATCTACCTCCCCGAAGAGGTCGCCGCGATCCGCGAGAAGGTGGGCCCGGTGGACCTGCTCGCCACGCAGTTCTCGATCTCGGCGTGGGATGGCAACCCGGAGGAGCGGGGACGACTGGAGGCCGGCGCACGCGCAATGCTCGACCGGATGGTGGTACACGCGAACGGGACATCCGCGCGCTGGGTGCTCCCGTTCGCGAGCTTCGTCTGGTTCTGCCACGAAGAGAACTTCTACTTGAACGCTTTTCACAATCGCGTCGACCAGGCCGCCGATCAGCTGCGAATGCGCACGTCGTCCGAGCCGATCGTCCTCTATCCGGGCGAGCGCTGGGAGATCGGCGCCGCGCACGACTCCGCCCCCGCGATCCGGCGCTACGCGCGCGACTACGACTCGCTCGCGACGCGCGAGCGAATCCGCAGCGCGCGCGTCCCGGTCGACGAGCTCGTTGCGGCTGGCAACGAGTACTGCGCGCGGCTCCAGAAGGAATCGGACTCGCTGCGCCTCCGGCTTCGCTTTGCCAGGCAGGAACTCCGCCGCCGCCTCGCGGCGTCCACGCGCATCGGCGACCGCATCCAGGCGCTCGCCACGTTGCTCGTGCTCGGAGTTCCCGAAGCCTTCGTGTATCTCGATGATCTGCAGCAGGCATTCCGTTTCACGGTCTTCCACGGCCTGCGACCGGCGCAACGGCGTCGCGAAGACTGCGATCTCGCGATGGGATCAGACTCGCTCCGCTATGCCTTCCAGCAGTTGTGGGGCGGCGAATCGCTCCAGGTGAATGGCCGCTTCCGCGAACTGCGACCCGACGGGCGCTTTGCGCTCTTCGGGTATTTCTGGCTCGCGGCCGGCCGCAATCGCGGCGAGCGAATGAGCTGGCGCGACTTGTTCCACCGCATGCTCGGTGGTCGCCGCGCGTAGTCCGTCGCGCGACGCTCGGCCCCGGTTCTGGCTGCTAGGTTCCGGGCGACCCGATTCCCCGAGCGCCACGGAGACACCAAGATGCCCGAGCCCCTGAATCGAAGCTCCCGCCGCATCACGCAGCCCAAGAGCCAGGGCGCCTCGCAAGCGATGCTCTATGCCACGGGCCTCAGCGAAGCCGACATGGACAAGGCGCAGGTCGGGATCGCGAGCTGCTGGTACGAAGGCAACTCGTGCAACATGCACCTCAACGATTTGTCGGCGCGCGTGAAGGAAGGCGTCGTTGCGGCGCAACTCGTCGGCATGCGCTTCAACACGATCGGCGTCTCCGATGGCATCTCGATGGGCACGGAAGGCATGAGCTTCTCGCTGCCTTCGCGAGACCTGATCGCCGACTCGATCGAGACGATCATGGGCGCGCAGTGGTACGACGCGCTCGTCGCGATCCCCGGCTGCGACAAGAACATGCCCGGCTGCTTGATGGCAATGGCGCGACTCGATCGCCCGGCGCTGATGGTCTACGGCGGCACGATCAAGCCCGGCGTCGGTCGCAAGGGCGACGTGCTCGACATCGTCTCGGCCTTCCAGTCGTATGGCGAATTCATCGCGGGTCGGATCGACGAAGCGACGCGCTTCGACATCGTGCGCCACGCCTGTCCGGGTGCCGGCGCCTGCGGCGGCATGTACACCGCCAATACGATGGCATCGGCGATCGAAGCGCTCGGCATGTCGCTGCCGTACAGCGCGTCGATTCCGGCCGAGGACCCGGCGAAGATCGAAGAGTGCCGGCGCGCGGGAGCGGCGGTGCGACACCTGCTCGAACTCGACTTGCGGCCGAGCGCGATCCTGACGCGCCACGCGTTCGAGAACGCGATCACGGTGGTCTGCGCGCTCGGCGGTTCCACCAATGCGGTGTTGCATCTGATCGCGATCGCACGCGCCGCCCGCATTCCGCTGGCGATCGACGACTTCCAGGCGATCTCCGACCGCATCCCGCTGCTCGCGGATCTGAAGCCGAGCGGGCGCTACGTGATGGAAGATCTGCATCGCGTCGGCGGCACGCCGGCGGTGATGAAGCTGCTGCTCGAGAAGGGTGTGTTGCACGGCGACTGCATGACGGTCACCGGCCGCAGCATCGCCGAGAATCTCGCCGCACTGCCGGGCTTGACGGCGGGGCAGGACGTGATCCGGCCGTGGGACGATCCGATCCAGGTCACCGCGCACATCCAGATTTTGCGCGGCTCACTCGCGCCGGGCGGCTGCGTTGCAAAGATCACCGGCAAGGAAGGACTCAGCTTCCGCGGTCCCGCGCAGGTCTTCGACCGCGAGGAGGACATGATCGCCGCCGCCGAGCGGGGCGAGATCCGCAAGGGCTCGGTGATCGTGATTCGCTACGAGGGACCCAAAGGCGGGCCGGGCATGCCCGAGATGCTGACGCCCACCTCGATCATCATGGGCGCGGGACTCGGCAAGGACGTCGCGTTGGTCACCGACGGTCGCTTCTCGGGCGGCTCCCACGGCTTCATCATCGGCCACGTCGTGCCGGAAGCGCAGGAAGGCGGTCCGATCGCGCTGGTGCACGACGGCGACGTGATCGCGATCGATGTGAAGGCGCGTTTGATCGAAATCGACGTGCCTGCCGACGAACTCTCACGCCGCGCGAAAGCCTGGACTGCACCGCCACTACCCGCGTCGCGCGGCGTGCTCGCAAAATACATCCGCTCGGTGCGCTCGGCTTCGGATGGGTGTGTCACGGACGAGTGACGGACTTCGCCATCTGGAAGACCTCGATCGCAGTCGCAGCGCTAGCGCTCCCCGAACCCGCGCGGGCGCAGTTGACGGAGTTGGTCACGAACGGACGCTTCGACGACCCGTTCACCGCCGCCTGGACCTTCGAGGGCGCCGGCACTTCGGGGATCACGTGGTGCCGTTCGCGGGCGCGCTCGGGATCGCCGCGAGCGGAGCGCTCGCTCTGCTCGCGCGTTTGCGCGGACGGGCGCGCGTCTAGCGAAGCGGGTCGCGCAGCCGCGCGAGCGCCGAAGCCTGGAGTGCCGCGCCGAGCAGCTCGGTCGCGACGAAGCCGTAGAGAACCGGCGTGACTCCGCGCACCGCGATCGAGTACGCCAGCAGCACTGCCACCGCACAGCGCGCGATGGCGTCCGACGCAACGAGGCGTCGCAGCGGCCACGCGACACGGACCAGCGCCCACAGCACGCCGAGCGCGCCCGCGAGATTCGCGAGCAGCAGACCGATCGGCGGCAGCGCGGGGAACGGCGTACCGATCCCGAGCGCCACATCGATGCGCATCAGCGCGTCGAAGAAGCACAGCTCGATGCCGGGAATCGCGAGACTGCCGGTCGCGAGCAGATCAAAACCGGCCACGGCGCGCACGATCATTCGCGCGGGTTGTTGCATCGGGTAACCTCGGCCGGCCACGGCTGGCGCTTCGCCGGCCGCGTGCTCGGAGATGCGCATGTACGAAGAGATCCTCTACGAAGTCAAGGACCCCGTTGCCACGATCACGTTGAACCGCCCCGCGCAGCTCAACGCGTGGACCGATCGGATGGCCGCCGAGATGAAGCATGCGATGGCGCGCGCCGAAGCCGATCCGCAGGTCGTCGTGATCGTCGTGACCGGCGCCGGACGTGGCTTCTGCGCGGGCGCCGACCTGAAACGGCTGCAGGCGATCAGCGTCGGCAAGCGCAATTCCGAAGCGACGCCGGAGCTGGCCGCCGAACCCGGCGATCCCACTGTGGGCGACTCGTTCCGCGGTACCTACACGTACTTGATGTCGATCCGCAAGCCGATCGTCGCGGCGGTGAATGGCGCGTGCGCCGGCATGGCGGTACCGATCGCGCTCTGTTGCGACGTGCGTTTCGCCTCGGACCGCGCCGTCTTCACCACCGCGTTCTCACGCCGCGGACTGGTCGCCGAGTGGGGACTCTCGTGGCTGTTGCCGCGCGTCGTCGGGCCGGCGCACGCGCTCGATCTGCTGTTCTCGGCGCGCAAGGTCGGTGCGGTCGAGGCGGAGCGGATCGGTCTCGTGAATCGTGTCGTTGCGCACGACGATCTCGCCAAGACGGTGCGCGAATGGGCGGAGGACGTCGCCGCGCATTGCTCGCCCGCCTCGATGCGCATCATGAAGCGCCAGGTCTACCAGAACCTCACCGACTCGCTCGGCGATGCCGAACGCGAGTCGATCCGGCTGATGATCGAGAGCTTCGACCGCCCCGACTTCAAGGAAGGCGTGACGTCGTTCCTCGAAAAGCGAAACCCCGACTTCGCGCGCGTCTAGTTCCCGCGTAGCGAGCCAACTCATGAAGTCGCCGCTCGCCTGCGGCTCGCTACGCGGGAAGCGGGACACGGCCTTCGACTGGGCTTGGTGATCGTTCGCGGATCGGAACGGCCCGGAACGCGTTCCCGCGTAGCGAG
>JANLTC010000325.1:0-2510 GCA_031362725.1 Deltaproteobacteria bacterium
CGCCGATCGCCGGCGCGTTCAACGTGCAGAAGGGCGACGCACTCTACGGTCGCTACTGGGGTGCCAGCGTGTTCGTGAAGCACCTGCACTTCGTCGTCTGCTACTACGCGGGCATCGAGCACTGCATCCGGCACGGCGTTGCGCGCTTCGAACCGGGCGCCGGCGGCGACTACAAGCAGGTGCGCGGCTTCGATGCACAGCCGACCTGGAGCGCGCACTTCCTCGCCGATCCGCGACTCGCCCACGCCGTCGAGCGCTACCTCGAGCGCGAGCGCGCGCAGACCGGCGACGCGATCGAGTGGCTGCGCGAGCGGTCGGCGCTGAAGCCCGCAATGACCTGCGAAGCGGACCAATCCGACCTGGGGTCTCACGATGCCGACTGATTCGTCGTCGCCGCTCGCGGATCCCGGCGCGCACCCGATCGTGCTCTTCGACGGCGTCTGCAATCTCTGTCACGGAGTCGTGCGCTTCGTGCTCGATCGCGATCGCGACGCACGCTTCCGCTTCGCGCCGCTGCAGTCGGAAGTCGGCCGCGCGCTGCTGCGGGGCGCAGGGCTCGATCCGGATGCGCTCGACAACGTCGTGCTGATCGACGGCGTGGGCGCCCACCTGCGCAGTGACGCGTCGCTGCGCATCGCCCGCCTTCTCGGCGCGCCATGGAGTTGGGCGAGGCTGCTCGTCGCGATCCCGCGTCCGTTGCGCGACGCCGTCTACGACTTCGTCGCGCGCAACCGGTATCGCTGGTTCGGCAAAAAGGACGCCTGCCCGCTCCCGCGCCCCGAGTGGCGCGATCGCTTCCTGGCTTGACGAGACGCGGTTACGCGAGTCCCAGCAGCCAGCACCCCGCGAGGACGCCGGCCGGCACGATCACCGCACTCGCGAGATCGAGCACCGCGCCGTGACGCGCCATCGCGGTGATCGGCACGCAGCCCGAGCCGTAGACGATCGCGTTCGGCGGCGTCGAGACGGGCAGCATGAACGCCATGCTCGCGCCCAGCGCGACAGCCATCGCGGACGGAACGGGACTCACGCCGGCCGCCTGCGCCGAGGCGATCGCGAGCGGCGCGAGCATCGTCGCGGTCGCGGTGTTCGACGTGGTCTCGGTCAGCACGATCGCGACCCAACAGAACAAGCAGGTCAGTGCGGCTTGCGAGTCGCTGCCAGTCAGCTCGACGAGCGAGCGCCCCATCGACTCGGCGAGACCCGTGCGAAACATCGCGCCGCCGAGCGCGAGTCCGCCGCCGAAGAGCAACAGCGTGCCCCAGTCGATCTGCGACGCCTCGGCCCAGCTGAGCGTGAAGCGCCGCGCGTTCCAATCGACGGGCAGCACGAAGAGCAACACTGCGCCGAGTACCGCGGCGACGGACTCGGGGAGCAAGCGCTGCAGCGTCACGACGAGCGGCGCGTCGGTGCCGAGCACGACGGCCAGCAGACCCGGCAAGACCCACATCGAGACCGTCACGGCGAAGGCGAAGAGCACATTGCGCTCGGCGCGTGACGCCGGGCCGAGTGCGGCGCGGTCCGCCGCGATCTCGGCGGTGGCATCGCGCGCGGACGGCACATCGGGCGGCAGCGCCCAGCGCAGATAGCGCACCAGCACGATGAGCATCGTCACGGCGATTGGCACCGCCACCACCATCCAGCTGAAGAACGGGACGCGCGTGCCGGCCAGCTTTTGGAGCTGACCGAGCGCGATCAGATTCGGCGCGCTCCCGACCGGTGTCATGATGCCGCCGATCGAGGAGGCCCAGGCGAGCGTGAGCATCAATGCGGTGCCGAAGCGCAAACCCTTCGCATCGGGGAGACCCGCCTGGCGCGCGAGCGCACCGAGCACACCGAGACCGATCGGGTAGAGCATCGCGGTCGTCGAGGTGTTGTTCATCCAGGCCGATGCGGCGCCGGTCAGCAGCGCGAACGCCAGCAAGATGCGCGCTGGCGACGCGGCAACCGAAGGCCGCGACAGGATCGACCACGCGATGCGGCGATCGAGTCCCGAACTCACCATCGCGCTCGCCAGCACGAAGCCGCCGAGGAAGAGCAGTACGATCGGATCGCCGAACGCGGCGAACAGCTCGCTCGCGGTGCCGACACCACAGACCACCGCGAGCGCCGGCCCGAGCAGCGCGGTCACCGGGATCGGCACGGCCTCGGTGATCCACCAGACCAGCACCCACGCGAGGATCGCCGCGAGGCGCGCGGCGGCTTCGTTCGGCGCCGGCGGTGGGAACGCGATCAGTGCGACGAAGAGCAACGGCCCGAGTGCCAGGCCGAGCGTGCCGCGCACGCGCTCGAAGCGCTGCTCGCCGGACGAGAGCGTCTCCACTGCTTCGCTGGAAGCCCCTGCCCGCTCCGAATCGCCCACTCGCGCGACTGTACCGCGCGTTGCCGAGCCAGCCGCACAGCTCCATGCTGCGCCGCAACCTGCGGAGGATTCCACGATGACGGCTGCGGCTCCGATCGATCCCGAACGATTCAAGGAATACGCGAAACTCGTCTTCGGCGCACTCGGC
>JANLTC010000328.1:0-14499 GCA_031362725.1 Deltaproteobacteria bacterium
CCTTCGGGAGCGCGCCCCTTTCCTCTTCTCGGTCCAGCTGACCAGACTCCAATGCCGCGCTGTTGGGCACCCCTGCTCAACATCTTCGCAGCGGGCGCCGACTTTGGACGCACGGCAGCCGCCTTCGTTGCTCTCGGCGACTGCTGCGTTGGCATGTGTCTTGCTCAACTGGGCACACGATCCACGGCGCGCATGCGACCGTAGGCGTGAAGACCGTGGTAAGGTCAAGCCGGATTCAGCCGAGGTCCTGACCGCCCGGAGTCACCCCAGACCGCGAGCGCCTCGAGGCCTCGCGACTCGCCAGAGAGGGAAGCGCGATGCGCAAGGTCGAAGCGATCATCAAGCCGTTCAAGCTCGACGAGGTGAAGGAAGCCCTGCAGGGGATCGGCGTGCAGGGTATGACCGTGTCCGAAGTGAAGGGCTTCGGGCGTCAGAAGGGACACACCGAGCTGTACCGAGGTGCGGAGTACGTCGTCGACTTCCTGCCCAAGATCAAGCTCGAGATCGCTTGTGGCGACGACATGGTCGACAAGGTCGTGCAAGCGATCGTAAAGGCGGCGAACACGGGCCGTATCGGCGACGGCAAGATCTTCGTCTACGCGCTGTCGGACGTGATCCGCATCCGAACCGGCGAAAGCGGACCCGAAGCGGTCTAGCGACTTCTGCCAACGCAACGCGCAACCCCCCCAAAGCGGCCAGAGGCCGAAGAGGAGTGACGTCCGCAATGTCCTTCAAGAGTGGTAAGGAAGTCATCGATTTCGCCAAGAAGAACAATGTCGTGATGGTGGACTGCCGCATCACCGATTCGCCCGGCCTTTGGCAGCATTGTTCGCATCCGATCTCGCAACTCGAGGAGTCGAACTTCCAGGACGGTTACGGCTTCGACGGCTCGTCGATCCGCGGCTGGAAGGCGATCAACGAGAGCGACATGCTGATGATCCCGGATCCGAGCACGGCGTTCATCGACCCCTTCATGGCGCACCCGACCTTGGTGCTGATCTGCGACGTCGTGGATCCCCTCTCCCGGCAGCCCTACATCCGCGACCCGCGTCACGTCGCGAAGCGTGCCGAGCTCTTCCTGAAGCAGAGCGGCATCGCAGACACCGCGTACTTCGGCCCCGAGGCCGAATTCTTCGTGTTCGACAGCGCGCGCTTCGGCTCCGGCGCGAATCACGGCTACTACGAGATCGACTCGAGCGAAGCCGCATGGAACAGCGATTCCGATGAGGGCGGCCACAACCTCGCTTACAAGATCCGCCACAAGGAAGGCTACTTTCCGGTTCCGCCACACGATACGCAGCAGGACATTCGCACCGAGATGTGTCTCGAGATGGAACGCATGGGGATCGTGATCGAGACCCATCACCATGAGGTCGCGACCGCCGGTCAGGCCGAGATCGACATGAAGTTCGACACACTGGTGTCGATGGCCGACTCGGTGCTGAAATACAAGTACGTGGTGAAGAACGTCGCTCGCCGCCACGGCATGACGGCGACCTTCATGCCGAAGCCGCTGTTCAAGGACAATGGCTCGGGCATGCACTGCCACCAGTCGCTGTGGAAGGACGGCAAGCCGCTCTTCGCGGGCGACAAGTACGCCGGCCTCTCCGAGATGGCTCTCTACTACATCGGCGGCATCCTGAAGCACTCCCGTGCTCTGGCGGCGTTCACCAACCCGACCACGAACTCGTACAAGCGGCTCGTGCCGGGCTACGAGGCCCCGGTGAACCTGGCCTACTCGTCGCGCAATCGCTCCGCGTCGTGCCGCATCCCGACCTATTCACAAAGCCCGAAGGCAAAGCGCGTCGAGGTGCGATATCCGGATCCGGCCTGCAACCCGTATCTCGCATTCGCGGCGATGCTGATGGCGGGGATCGATGGCGTAGCCAACAAGATCCATCCCGGTGATCCGCTCGACAAGAACATCTATGCCCTCTCCGCCGAGGAAGCGAAGGGGATCCCGACGATGCCCGGCAGCCTCGACGAAGCGGTGCGCGAACTCGAGAACAATCACGAGTTCCTGCTGCAGGGCGGTGTGTTCAGCAAGGATCTGATCGAGTCGTGGATCGACTACAAGCGCGAGAACGATATCGATCCGATGCGCATGCGCCCGCACCCGCACGAGTTCGAGCTCTACTACGACGTCTGATCGTCGCGACCGGAACTAGCGAGGCCCCGTCGGCTGCTAGGCTGGCGGGGCCTCTTCGTTGTTGAAGACGTCTCAATCGGAGTGTTCCCGATGGCAGTTCGACCGCGACGCGTATTCGAGCTGATGAATCCCGATGTTGTGACGCTGCGGCCAGATCATACACTCGTCGAGGCGCAAGAGATTCTCGCGAGCAAGTCGGTTTCGGGAGCACCCGTGGTGGACGAATCAGGGCGCGTGCTCGGCGTGGTCTCGCAGAACGACCTGGTTCGCAAGGCGGCGCATCCCGACACCGTCGCGCAGGCCGGTCAGTTCTTCTCGAGCGTCGAAGACTACGCCGACCTCGGGACGACGCGGATCACGGCGTCGTCCCAGCACGTCTCCGACGTCTTTACCCCGCGCGTCTACTCGGTGAATCGCGACACCGGCGTTGCCGTGGCCGCGAACATCATGCGCGAACGACGCATCCACCGGCTGCTCGTGATCGACAAGGGCGTGCTCGTCGGCATTCTCTCGTCGCTCGATCTGCTGCGCGTCGTCGAAGAACTCTGCTGAGTTCGCCGGGCGGGTCGTGCGCCTACGCCCCGCGTCGCGCGCCGCTCGCGAGCCCGAGAACCTCGTCTATGGTGTAGAGCCCCGGAGCGCGACCGCGCAGCCAGCGCGCAGCGCGCAGCGCGCCGGCTGCGAAGTGATCGCGCGTCGCTGCGCGATGCACCAACTCGAGGCGCTCGCCGCGACCCAGGAAGAAAACGCTGTGCTCACCGGGATTGTCGCCGCCGCGCAGCGCCTGTATGCCGATGGCACCGGCCGGCCGCGCGCCGATCTCGCCCTCACGCGCAGCGACCCTCTCCTTCCCGAGGTCCTGACCGCGCGCTTCGGCGATCGCTTCGGCAAGGTGCAGCGCGGTACCGCTCGGCGCATCGCGCTTCGCGGCGTGGTGCAGCTCCACGATCTCCGCATCGAAGTCGGGGCCGAGCAGACGCGCGGCAGATCCGACCAGATGCGCGAGCACGTTCACCGCGATCGAGAAGTTCGGCGCCCACACGATCGGAATTCGAGTCCCGGCGACGTCTACCTCGGCGCGTTCGGCGGCTGAGAAACCGGTCGTTCCACACACGTAGGCAACACCGCAATCTGCGGCGATGCGCAGCGTCGCGCAGGTCGCGCGTGGAACCGAGAAATCGATTGCAACCTCGGCGTTCGCGAACGCAGCCCGCGCGTCGTCGACGACACGCACGCCGGGTGCCACTTCGGTGCCGAGTCCCGCATTGCCGCTCGACTCGAGCGCGCCCGTGAGCTCCAGGTCCGCCGCCTCCGCCACCGCGGCACGAACCCGCTCGCCCATGCGTCCGAGCGCGCCGACGCTGGCGACGCGCAGTCGCGCGTTCAAAGCAGGCCCAGCTCTTTCAGCACGGCCTGCAGCCGCTCGCGGTTCCCGTTCGAGATCGGGAGCAGCGGCAAGCGCAGTTCCTCGTGGATCAACCCGCGCATCGCGAGTGCCGCCTTGACGGGAATCGGATTGGATTCGCAGAACAGCGCATCGATGAGCGGCAGCAGCCGAACGTGGACCGAGCGCGCCCGCTCGAGGTCACCGGCACGAAAAGCGCGAACGAGATCGACGACTTCGCCGGGCGCGACGTTCCCGATCGTCGAGATCACGCCCTTGCCACCCAGCGCGAGCATCGGCAGCGTCGCCCAGTCGTCGCCCGCGAGTACCGTGAACGAATCCGGCACCGACGCGATCACGTGGGCGATCTGGTTCAGATCGCCGCACGATTCCTTCACACCGACGATCTGATCCACCTCGGCGAGCCGCGCAATCGTGCTCGGCAGGATGTTCGAGCCGGTGCGGCCGGGAATGTTGTAGACGAAGAGCGGAAACGAAGTCTGCCGCGCGATCTCGGTGTAGTGAGCGACGATGCCATCCTGCGTCGGCCGGTTGTAGTAGGGAGAGATCAACAGCGCCCCGTCGGCCCCCGCCTCCTTCGCGTGGTGCGTGAGCTGGATCGCCTCGACGGTGCTGTTCGAACCGGTGCCTGCAAGCACATGAACGCGGCCGCGCGCCGCGGCGACAGTCACCTCGACGACGCGTTGGTGTTCGGCGTGCGAGAGCGTCGCGGCCTCGCCGGTCGAGCCGCACGGCACCACACCGTCGATGCCCGCCGCGATCTGCAGCTCGATCAGCTCCGTCAGCGCGCGCTCGTCGAGGGCACCATCGCGGAACGGCGTCACCAGCGCGGTCAGGACTCCTTCGAACACGCTACTACCCTCCGATCCCGATGCGGCCGGCGAAGACTTCGGTGGCAGGGCCGGTCATCAGCACGCCGGCGTCGTTCGCGGGCCAGGCGATCTGCAGTTCGCCGCCCCGCAGCGAGACCGTGATGGCACGCTCCGTCACGCCGCGCAGCATGCACGCGACACCGACTGCGCAGGCGCCGCTGCCGCACGCCAGCGTCTCGCCCGTGCCGCGTTCCCAGGTCCGCTGCCGAACGCGGTCGCGGCTCAGCACCTGGACGAACTCGACGTTCACCCGATTCGGAAACGCCGCGTGGTGCTCGATGCGCGGGCCGAGTGTCGCGACAGGCGCCGCATCGACGTCGTCGACGAACAGCACCGCATGCGGATTGCCCATCGAGAGAGATGTCACGAGCAGGCGCTGGCCGTCCACTTCGAGCGGGACGTCGACGAGCGGTCCGTCACCCTGGCCGAGCCGGGTCGGGATCGCTTCAGCCGCGAAGACTGGTCGCCCCATCTGGACGGCGACGCGACCGTCACCGGCCCAGCGCGGATGGACCGTGCCGCCCAACGTCTCGACCGCGATCTCGTCCTTGTCCGTGAAGTTGCGATCGCGCAGATACTTGAAGATGGCACGGAGGCCGTTGCCGCAGGTCTCGACCTGTGAGCCGTCGGCGTCGTAGATCTCCATCCGCACGTCGGCGACGCCCGAGGGGCGCAAGACCAGGACCTGGTCGGCGCCGATGCCGAAATGGCGATCGGCAAGGCGCCGTGAGAGCGCGCCAAGGTCGTCCGGCAATGCATCGCGCAGCCCATCGAGCACGATCAGATCGTTGCCAGCGCCGTGCATCTTCGTGAAATCGAGGAATCTCGTCATGGGATCGGTTCGTCCTCGAATGTCTCGATGGTGTCTTTGCCAGTCGGCTCCTCGGCGGCGCCGGCGGGAACCGACTCGGCCACCGGCTCGGGCGCGGGAGCACCGGCATCGATCCTGCGGATCGGCGGACCGTACCGCCCGCAGGCGCTGGCGGCGAGCACGAGTCCGAGTCCGAGAGCGGCGAATGTCGAGCGATTCACGGCGTGGTCTCCTCTTCGCGGGCCAGCGCGACGACTTCTGCTTCCAACGCGCGATCGGCTTCGTCGAGCGCCTCCGCGACGCGCACACGCGCCGTCGCGCCAACCATCGCGCGCTCCTCGAGCGCCCGATCGAGTGCGAGCAACTCGCTGGCGCCCGCTTCGAAGCTTGGATGGAATGCACGCAACGCTTCGTGCGTAAGCGTTCGCATATCCAATCTGCTCGCGATGCAGTGCGCGACGATGCGTCCGACCACCTCGTGAGCCTCGCGGAACGGCACGCCGGCGCGCACCAGCGCTTCGGCGAGATCGGTCGCGAGCAGCATCGGATCTTCTGCGGCCGCACGCATCGCGTCGCGACGCACAGCGAGCGTGGCGATCGCGCCGGCCATCACCGCGAGCGAGTCGCGCAGCGTCGCGGCGGCGTCGAAGAGCGGTTCCTTGTCTTCTTGCAGATCGCGGTTGTAGGTGAGCGGCAGACCCTTCACGACGGTCAGCAGCGCCACCAGATCTCCGATCACGCGGCCCGCTTTGCCCCGCACCAGCTCGGGGACGTCCGGGTTCTTCTTCTGCGGCATCAAGCTCGAGCCGGTGCTGTAGGCGTCCGAGAGTTCGATGAAGCCGAACTCGGCGGTCGACCAGAGCACGAGCTCCTCGGCGAGCCGCGAGAGGTTCACCATTGCGATCGCTGCCGCGGCCAGGAACTCGAGCGCCGCGTCCCGCGAGCCGACCGCGTCCATGCTATTGCGCGACGGTCCCTCGAAGCCGAGCGCGTCTGCGGTGTGCTGCCGATCGAGTGGCAGCGTGCTCCCTGCGATCGCTCCCGAGCCGAGCGGGCAGCGCGCGATGCGGCGGCGCAGATCGCTGAAGCGCTCGGCGTCGCGGCCGAGCATCTCGACGAAGGCGAGCCAGTGATGCGCGAGTCGCACGGGCTGCGCACGCTGCAGATGCGTATAGCCGGGTAGCACGGTGTCGATGTGCTCACGGGCCCGCGCGACCAGCACGCGCCGCATCTCGACGAGGCCGTGGCGAATCGAACGGGCGGCCTCGCGTAAGTAGAGCGCCAGATCCGTCGCGACCTGGTCGTTGCGACTGCGACCCGCGTGGAGCCGGCCGGCGACCGCGCCGATCCGCTCGCGCAGTCGCGTCTCGACGTTCATATGGATGTCTTCGAGGCGCGGATCGAGCTGCAGCGTGCCGGTCTCCACTTCGGCGAGGATCGCTTCCAAGCCCGCGACGATCGCGTCGGCATCCGCCTGCGGCACCACGCCGGCGCGACCGAGCATGCGCGCGTGCGCGATCGATCCGCGGATGTCATGGCGCGCAAGTGTGCGATCGAAGTCGATCGACGCAGTGAAGCGTTCTACGGCGGGGTCGGTGCCTTGCTGGAATCGTCCGCCCCACGGTTTGTCGCGGCTCATATCGGGCACAAACCTCGGAAAGCCCCTAGCCTAATGCAAGCCCACCCCCCTCGTGTGCTTTTGCCTTTCGAAACTGCTCTCGATCCAGCTCCGGCCGTCTGCAGCCGCGGGCAGAACGAGTTCCAAGGCCGATCCTGTGGCAACGCGCTCGAGGAAGCGAAGACCCAGCCGAGGGAGCGACGAGGGCGCCGCCCGCGAGCGTCCTGCGCGGCCGAAGCCGCGCGGCGCGCGTCGTCGTGGCCACCGCTCGCGTCCGCTGCTACGGGCGTTGCTGATCTCCGCGGCGCTGGTCGCGTTTGGCGGCGGCGTGCTGGCCGCACGCACGATGGTCGACCTCGACCGCGTCGTTCGCAGCCGTTTCGAAGGACGCCTGTTCGACCTGCCGTCGCGGGTCTACTCCGCGCCGATGATCCTCACCGCCGGAATCGACCTCGCGCGCCTCGATTTGCGCGCGGCGCTTCACCGTCTGGGTTATCGCGACGAGCCGACGGCGGAGATTGCGTCGCCCGGCGGGGCGCATTGGGAGCCGAATCGCGTCATCGCGCATCTCCGCGCATTCGAGCATGCGTCGCGCGCCGAACCGGCGCGGCGTATCGAGTTGCGACTCGCGGGCAAGCAGATCGAGTCGATCCGCGATCTCGACACCGATCGCGAACTCGGGGCCGTGCTGCTCGAGCCCGAGCTCGTCGGCTCGTACTTCGGACCGCACCACGAGCAGCGCGAACCGGTGCGACTCGGCGAGGTGCCGCGATCGCTCGTCGATGCGGTGCTCGCCGTCGAAGACCAGCGCTTCGAGGAGCACCCCGGCATCGATCCATGGCGCGTACTCGGTGCTGCTTGGGCGAATCTGATCGCCGGAGAGGTTCGCCAGGGTGGCAGCACGCTCACGCAGCAGCTCGTAAAGAACTTCTTCCTGACGCCCGAGCGCAGCTTCGGCCGCAAACTGAAAGAAGCCGCGATGTCGCTGCTGGTCGAGGCGCGTTACGAGAAGCCGGCGATCCTCGAGGCGTATCTCAACGAGATCTATCTCGGTCAGAGTGGGCCGACATCGATTCACGGCGTCGGCGAGGCCTCTCTCTTCTACTTCGGCAAGCCCGTCCGCTCGCTGCGACTGGAAGACGCCGCGTTGCTCGCCGGATTGATCAGCAGTCCGGGCGATCACTCGCCGTTCGCGCATCCCGATGAGTCGCTCGCGCGCCGCAACCTCGTGCTGCAGCTGATGCTCGAGCAGGGCCGCATCGACGCCGCGGCACATGCCTCTGCGCGCGCGGCGCCGCTCTCGATCGCGACGCGCACCACCGAGCCTCGCGAGACCCGCTATTTCCTCGACGCGCTGCGCACGCAGCTACCCGACTTGTACGACGACGCCGCGCTCGAGGGCGAAGGGCTCCGGATCTACTCGACGCTCGACCTGCGTCTGCAGCAGATCGCGACCCAGGCGTTGCGCGAGGGACTCCAGCAGCTCGAAAAGAAGTATCCGAAGCTCGCAGCATCGGGGAAATCGCGCCTACAGGGTTGTCTGGTCGCGCTGCGACCGCAGACCGGCGAAGTGCTCGCGCTGGTCGGGGGACGCGACTATGGCGAATCGCAGTTCGACCGCTGCCTGCAATCGCGTCGCTCGGCCGGGAGCGCCTTCAAGCCCTTCGTCTACGTCGCCGGGCTCGAAGCGTCGCGCGGTGCGCCGGTGATCACGCTCGCGAGCACGCTCGACGACGCGCCACTCTCGATCAAGACGCCGTCTGGAAAGTGGTCGCCCGCAAACTACGATCACGAGTTCCACGGTCGCGTCGGAGTCCGCCACGCGCTCGAGAAATCGCTGAACGTCGCCACCGTGCGTCTCGCGCGCGAGGTCGGCACTGAGCGCATCGTCGATGTCGCGAGGCGTCTCGGCATCGAGAGCCCGCTCGATCCCGTTCCGGCGCTGGCGCTGGGTGCGGCCGACGTGACACCGATCGAGCTGGCCCGGGCCTACGCGACGCTCGCGAACGGTGGCAAGCGGCCGACGCTGCGCTTCTTCGAGGATATGAGCAACGCAGCCGGGCGTACGCTCGAGCGCAACGCAGCGGCGAGCGAGGCCGTGCTCGACCCGGGCACCAGTTTTCTCGCGGTGTCGCTGCTCGAAGGCGTGGTGGATCGCGGCACGGCCCACGCGGTGCGTGACGCCGGCATCACGGGTCCGGTAGCGGGCAAGACCGGCACGAGCGACGACTCGAAGGACGCCTGGTTCGCCGGCTTCACGCCGGAATTGGTCGCCGTGGTCTGGGTCGGCTTCGATCAACCGCGCGACATGAAGCTGCCAGCTGCGAGTCTCGCAGTGCCGATCTGGTTGCGCTTCCTGCGCGACGCGACCGGCGGCGCGGTGCCAGGCGCTTTTGAAGCGCCGTCGTCCGTGCATCGCATCGAAATTGATCCGTCGAGTGGAGCCGTCGCGCTCGCGGGCTGTCCGCGTCGCGAGATGGAGTACTTCATCGAAGGCACCGAGCCTCGTACAACCTGCCCCGAGGGTGGCTGGCTCGTACACAACGGCGAGCCGGTCGACGACCCGACAGCGGATGCGCGCGGGCCGAACGGGAAGGTCCGGGCGCGCGGCGGCTGGCTCGATCGACTCTTCGGCCGCTTGTTCTGAAGCGCGCTTGGTCAGCACTTCGGTTCGATAGCTGCGTCTGGGGGCGTGTGATAGGTTGGCCTCCCATGCTGCCGAAGACCAGGATTTTCGTTGCTGCGTCGCTGGTTTCCGTGCTCCTCGACCAGGCGACCAAGCTCACCATCGACGCGAATCTCAGCTTCTCCGATCGCATCACGGTGATCGAGAATTTCTTCTACCTCACGCACGCGCGCAATCCCGGCGCAGCGTTCGGTCTGTTCGGCGACGCGCCCGTCGTGATTCGTCTCACGCTGTTCATTGGAATCACGTTGGTCGCACTCGGCATGGTCGTCAGTTTCTATCGCAAGCTGGCGCCGGGCGATCGGTTCTCTGCACTGTCGCTCGGACTGATTCTAGGTGGCGCCGCCGGAAATTTGATCGATCGCATTTTTCGCGGTGAGGTGGTCGACTTCTTGCACTTCCGTTTGTGGGGCGGCTACCAGTGGCCCGACTTCAATCTCGCGGACAGCTTCATCGTCGTCGGTGTGGCGTTTCTCGTGATCGAATTGCTCGCGGCAGAAGGGGAGTCGCGCGACGACCCCGCGGGCGCTGAGCGACGCGCCTGACACTCGCCTGCGCCAGGAACCCTCGCAGTTTTAGGATGGTGCGCGATCGAGGAGAGACGCTTTCGAGTGTCACCTCGGGCCGGCCTTGATTTTTTCTGTTCCCATCGCCGACTCGCGCTTGACACTCGTTCAGCTCCATGCGATACCTGCTCGCCTTCCTGGCCAAGAGAATTTCTCACGGCATTCCGCTGCTCTCTCGACGTCGGACGAGCCATGCCCCCCGTGGATCGAGTCCTGGAACCCGTCGGTCGCGCATTCTCAGATGTTGCGCGCACGTTTCGATGGGTTCCGTCGCCCCAAGCCCGGTCAGCCTGCATCGACCCCACGGGTGATCGCATCGCCATCCGCTCTTCGCGAGCCGCGGGAGGTCGCGAGTCGTAGCGAAACCCTTTGCCTTTCGAGGGGTGGTGATGCAGCGGGCGAAGAGCGAGTACGCGATCCAAACGGTCACGAACGCGTTGCGCGTGCTTCAGGCGTTCGAGACCGACGAGCAGCTCGGCGTGACCGAGCTCGCGCGTCGACTCCACCTTCACAAGAACAATGTCTTCCGTCTCCTCGCGACGCTCGAGGAGAGTCATTGGGTCGAGCAGACGCATGCCGAGCTGTATCGACTCGGCGCCAGCTGCCTGCGTCTCTCCCAGTCGCTCACGCGCACGCGCCTGATCACTCGCCACGCGCGACCGGCGCTCGCGTCGCTGTGCCGCGAGACAGGCGAGACGACGCACCTTGGAGTGCTCCGCGATTTCGAAGTCGTCCACCTCGATGGCGAGCAAGCGTCCGGGATGATTTCGGGCTCGCTGCGCATCGGCGAACGGCTGCCCAGCCACTGCACGGCGCTCGGCAAGGTACTCCTGGCGTGCGGTGCCAGAGACGCTCTCGAAGGCTACGACCGCGACGTCGTCGCGAAGCAGGGCCTGGTGGCGCGCACCGAGGCAGCGATCGTCGATCGCGACAAGCTCATCGAGCACCTTCGCCACGTCGCGGCACGGGGATTCGCGCTCGATATCGAGGAGTGTGAGCGCGGCATGTCGTGCGCCGCGGTGCCGATCATCGACGCGAGCGGGCGACTGGTCGGAGCGATCTCCGTCTCGGGTCCCTCGTTCCGACTGGATCCCGACACGCTCGAGAGTCGCATCGTGCCGCCGCTGTTGGCCGTCGGCGCCGAACTCTCCCGGCTGCTTGGCTGCCCGGGCTGACCGAACCCCCATCCCGGTTCGTGCTCGCGCGCCGCTTGTCGGCGTGCCGGCGTTCTCTTAGTCTCGGCTAACGCATCGAGACTGTTGCGAAAAGTGACCGCGGGTAGAACTCGCAGTCGGCTTTCGCGGGGGCCTCGGCCAGGAGATCGCAATGGACTTCTCGCTCAGCAACGAACAGCTTGCTCTCCAAGAGACGGCACGGCGCTTCGCCAAGACCGAGATCGCTCCCGCCGCCGCCCACTACGATCAAGTCGGCGAATTCCCGCGGGAGATCATCAAGAAGGCATGGGAGTTGGGTCTCGTGTCGATGTGCGTGCCCGAGGTCTATGGCGGGGTCGGCCTGTCCGTTCTCGACTCCTGTATCGCGGTCGAAGAGCTGGCCTGGGGTTGCTCGGGCATGGCGACGTCGATCATGTGCAACGATCTCGGGCTGATGCCGATCATCGTCGGCGGCAGCGACGAGCAGAAGCAGCGCTGGCTCACCGCTTGCACGAATGACTTCAACCTCGTCTCGTTCTGTCTGTCCGAGCCCAACGCCGGCTCGGATGTCGCGGGCATGCAGTTGCTCGCCGAACGCGATGGTGATCACTACGTGCTGAATGGCACCAAGTGCTGGATCACCAACGGGGGCGAGGCCGATCTCTTCACGGTCTTCGCAACGCTCGATCGAGCGAGCCGGCACAAGGGCGTCTGCGCATTCGTGATCCCGCGGGGTACGCCGGGACTCACGCCGGGCAAGAAGGAAGACAAGATGGGTCAGCGCGCGAGCGACACGCGCGTCATCCATTTCGACAATGTGCGCGTGCCGGCCACCGATCAGCTCGGAAAGGAAGGCGAGGGCTTCAAGATCGCGATGCAGACGCTCGATAGAACGCGCCCGCCGATTGGCGCGCTCGCCACCGGCATCGCGCGCCGCGCGCTCGACGAGTCGATCGCATACTCGAAAGAGCGCAAGGCGTTCGGGTTTCCGATCGGCGGGTTCCAGGCGGTGCAGTTCTTGCTCGCCGACATGGCGAAGGACCTCGAAGCCGGACGCCTGCTCACGCACCAGAGCGCCTGGATGGTCGACCAGGGCATGCGCGCCTCGAAGTACTCGTCGTTCGCGAAGTGCTTCGCCACCGACATCGCGATGCGCGTCACGACGGACGCGGTGCAGATCTTCGGCGGGAATGGCTACACGAAGGAGTACCCCGTGGAGAAGCTGATGCGGGACGCAAAGCTCATGCAGATCTACGAGGGAACCAACCAGATTCAGCGGCTCGTGATCGCGCGCGAGCTGTTGAAGGAGTAGTTCGCGCGAAGCCAAGTGACCGAATTCGCGAGCGAAACGCGCCTGACGCGCGCGAATGCGATCTGATAGAATGCGCGCTCTTTGAAAACCCTCGAGGGGAATGCGGTAGCGATGACGAAGGAAGAAGCGCTGGATTACCACGCGTCGGGCCGCCCCGGGAAGATCAAGGTCGTCCCAACGAAGCCAACGCTCACCGCGGATGATCTGTCACTCGCCTACTCCCCCGGCGTCGCGGAACCCTGCCGCGAGATCGCGAAGGATCCCGAGGCAGCCTACCTCTACACCGCCAAGGCCAACCTCGTCGGCGTGATCAGCAATGGCACCGCGGTGCTCGGACTCGGCAACCTGGGCGCGCTGGCGGGCAAGCCGGTGATGGAGGGCAAGGGCGTCCTCTTCAAGCGCTTCGCCGACGTCGACGTGTTCGACATCGAAGTCGCAAGCGAGGACACCGAAGAGATCATCAAGTTCTGCCAGTTGATCGCGCCGACCTTCGGAGGCATCAACCTCGAGGACATCGCCGCACCCGAGTGTTTCGAGATCGAGCAGCGGCTGATCGAGACGCTCGACATCCCCGTCTTCCACGACGATCAACACGGCACCGCGATCATCTCCGGCGCTGCGTTGCTGAACGCGCTGGAGCTGGTCGGCAAGAAGGCGTCCGACGTGAAGGTGGTCTTCTCGGGCGCCGGCGCTTCGGCGAGCGCGTGCGCGCGGCTCTACAAGGACCTCGGCGTCGAGACCGAGAACATCCTGATGGTCGATTCGAAGGGCGTGATCTACGAAGGTCGCACCGCTGGCATGAACAAGTACAAGCAAGAGTTCGCGCGTCGCACCAATGCCCGCACGCTCGGCGAGGCAATGAAGGGCTGCGACGTCTTCGTCGGCCTTTCCTCTGCGGGCCTCGTGACCGGCGAGATGGTGAAGTCGATGGCGGGCAAGCCGATCATCTTCGCGATGGCGAACCCGGATCCCGAGATCACTCCGCCCGAGGTTGCCGCGGTGCGCAACGATGCGATCGTCGCGACGGGTCGCTCCGACTACCCAAACCAGGTGAACAATGTGCTCGGATTCCCGTTCATCTTCCGTGGCGCACTCGACGTGCGCGCGCGCAAGATCAACGAGGAGATGAAGCAAGCTGCCGTTCGGGCGCTTGCGGCGTTGGCCAGGCTCGGCGAATCCGAAGGCATTCCGGAGGTCGTGAAGACCGCCTATGCCGGCGAGAGTTTCCACTTCGGTCCCGACTACATCATCCCCAAGCCCTTCGACCCTCGCGTGCTCCTGCATGTAGCGCCGGCGGTGGCGGAAGCGGCGGTTGCGTCGGGTGTCGCGCGACTCCCGCTCGACATGGCGAGTTACCGCCGCTCGCTCGAAAAGCGACTCGAGGAGATCTCGAGCCTGTAGCGGGCGCGCGAAAGTCGAGAGCGAGGACTGGAGAGGCATGGCGATCGAAGACAAGATGAAGCGGCTCGAGGAAATGAACGAGCGCGCGATGATGGGCGGCGGTCAGGCCCGCATCGACCGTCAACACGCCGCCGGCAAGCTCAGCGCGCGTGAACGCATCGAAGTGCTCCTCGATCCCGGCTCCTTCGTCGAGACCGATCGCTTCGTCGTTCACCGCTGCACCGACTTCGGAATGGAAGAGCAGCAAATCCCGGGCGATGGCGTGGTGACCGGCTACGGCAAGGTCAACGGCCGCCTGGTGTTCCTGTTCGCGCAGGACTTCACGGTGTTCGGCGGTTCGCTCTCCGGCGCCTTCGCCGAGAAGATCTGCAAGGTGATGGATCTCGCGGCCAAGGCGGGCGCGCCGTTCATCGGACTCAATGACGGCGCAGGCGCGCGCATCCAGGAAGGCGTCGTGTCGCTCGGTGGCTACGGCGACGTGTTCACGCGCAACGTTCTCGCATCGGGTGTGATCCCGCAGATCTC
>JANLTC010000337.1:0-16151 GCA_031362725.1 Deltaproteobacteria bacterium
AGGTACTCGACCAGCAACCGCTCGCGCATCTTCACTGGCAGCGCGTTCAGCACCTCGTTGACCTCGGCCATCCGCCCCGGCAGCGCGCTGCCCTGCACCCCTGCCATCGCGAGCAGGCCCAGGAACGTGTCGTCGCCGAGCGTGTCGGGATCGAGTTCGCCGAACGCGGCGCGGATCTTGCCCGCGAGCTCACCCGAGGGCATCGACTTCGCCTTCGCGACGCATGCGTCCAGATCCGCCAGCAGCGCGTCCACCCAGCGCACGCTCGCCGGATTGATCGACAGGTGGATGTTCTCCTTCGAGTCTCCGAAGCCGAGCTGGGGCTGGACGAACCAGCCGCGCGTCTTCATCTCGTCGATCACGTGGAAGACGCTGACGGTGTCCGACGTGAACGCGACGAGGTTCATCTCGGGGCGGCCGAGCAGCCGCAAGTCGGGGCTCGCATCGACGTGCTCGGCGATCCGCCGCGTGGCGCCCAGCACCTGGCGCGCGAACTCGAGATAGCCCGCATCGCCGATGAAGTGCAGCGCGGCCCAGGCCGCCGCAACCGGTCCGGCGGACTTCGTACTCTGCACGGTGGGGTTGATCACCGTGTAGCCGGTCCAGTTCGAGCAGGCGTAGATCTGATGGCGACGCAGTTCCTTGTTGCGGTGCAGGATCACCGACGCGCCCTTCGCTGCAAACGCGTACTTGTGGAAGTCCATCGAGATCGAAGTGACGCCGGGCACATCGAATTCGAAGCGCGGCACCGGCGCGCCCGCGCGGCGCATGTACGGCAGCAGGAATCCGCCCATGCAGCCGTCGACGTGGAGCAGCAGATTCTTCTCGAGCGCGAGCTGCCCCAGCGCTTCGATCGGATCGACGACGCCATGCGCGTACGAGACCGCCGAGCCGACCAGCAACACGGTGTTCGGCGTGATCGCAGCGCGCACCGTCTCGACGTCGGCCTTGAAGGTCTTCGGATCGACCGGCGCCAGCACGACCTTCACGTCGAGGTAGTGCGCGGCTTTGTGGAATGCGGCGTGCGCGGTCGTCGGCAGCACGATCTCGGGCTCGCGGATCTGCGGCTGCAACACCCGGGCGCGGTCGCGCGCGGTCTTGACCGCGAGGATGATACTCTCGGTGCCGCCGCTGGTGAAGTTGCCGACCACGTCGGCGTCGCCCGACAGATGCGCCGCTGCCATGGCGATGAGTTCGTTCTCCATCCGCAGCGTGCTCGGGAACACGGTCTGATCGAGCGCGTTCTCCATCATGTACATCGTGAACGCCTGCTGGATGACGGCTTCCGCCTCGGCGCCGGGATCGTAGACGTACGCCCAGGTGCGCCCGTCTCGCCACGGCATGTCGTCCGCGCGGAACTTCTCGAGCGTCTCGAACACCTGCTGCTTCGACCAGCCCGTTTCCGGAATCCTCATCGCGTCTCTCCTGCATGCGCGGCGTCGGTGACGCGCCGCAAATGCGTGAAGGCCCGCAAGAAGAGCAGGCCGACGCTGCTGACGATATGCCAAAGCGCGTGGAGCGACCCGCCGCGCCGATCGAGTAGAACGCAATGAGGGCATCGGCGAGGCCCGGCGCGGGGAGCATGGGCCTACGGTGGCGGCTGCTGCTGCGTGTGGCTCCACTGCTCTTCGGGGAGCTGCCAACCGCCGCCGAGTGCGCGGTAGAGCGTGACGACCGTCAAGAGCTGGTCGAGTTGCAGCTGCGCGAGCGCGATTTCCGAGGGGAAGAGCAGCTGCTGCGCTTCGAGTACTTCGTAGTAGGTGGCGAGACCCGAGTCATAGCGGATGCGCGAGAGCCGCACCGACTCCTGATACGCGTCCACGGCGACTTGCTGCGCGTCGCGCGCCTCGGCCACTTTGGTCTCCGCGGTGAGCGTGTTCGAGACCTCGGCGAACGCTCTGATCACGGTCTGCTCGTACTGGGCCCTCGTCTCTTCCCAGGCCGCCTTCTGCGCGCGGTACGTCCCGAGCAATGAGAAACCCTGGAAGAGCGGGCCCGCCGCATTTCCTGCCACGTTCCAGATGCTGAAGTTTCCCTTCGCGATGTCGGAGAGCTCGGTGCTCTGGCCGCCGTAGAGTGCCGTGAGACCGATCTGCGGGAAGAAGTTCGCGACCGCCACGCCCACCAACGCGTTCGCGCTGGCGATACCATGCTCCGCCTCGAGGATGTCGGGGCGTCGCTCGAGCAGCGCAGACGGCAACCCCGGCGGAGTCGTCGGCGGAAGCGGACGCTCGCCCCACGGCTTGCCGCGAGCGATCGGTCCCGGATTGTGCCCGAGCAGCACGCTGATCGCGTTCTCCTGGATCACGATGCGGCGTTCGAGATCTGGAATCTGCGCTTGCGTCTCCGCGAGCGCCGCCTGCGCGCGTGCGACCTGCAGCTTGTTGCCAACGCCACCCTCGAAGCGCCGCGTGAACAGGTCGAGCGTCTGCTGGAAGGAGGCCGTCGTGGTGCGGGCGATCTCGAGTTCGCGGTCGAGTTCGAGCAGCGTCAGATAAGCCTGCGCGACGTCCGTCACCAGCGACAGCAGCACGCCGCGGCGAAACTGCTCGGTGGCGAGCAGCGTTTCTTGCGACGCCTCGCTCGAGCGCCGGATGCGGCCCCACACGTCGATCTCCCAGGCGAGCGAGAACGCGCCGAAGAACAAGTCCGAGGTCGTTGCGGGCGTGTTCTCGAACTGTGGCTGCCGCTGCCGGCCGCCGCTGCCCTGGTATCCGATCTGCGGATAGAATGGCGATCGTGCAACGCCCGCGAGCGCCCTCGCCTGCTCGACGCGCGCGACCGCGATCTTCAGATCGTAGTTCGCGGCGAGCGCTTCCTGGATCAACTGTTGGAGGACATCGTCGTCGAAGACCTCCCACCACGGCAGGTCGGCGATCGAAGTGGCCTCGGACGGCTGCACCCGGCCGCGATAGTCCCCCGGCGCGGTGATCGCGGGGCGTACGAAGTTCGGGCCGACCGCGCACGACGTGGCGAACGAGAGCATCCCGATGCCCGCGGCGAGGCGGCGCGCGATCACTTCGAGTGCTCCGGCACCAAGGGCGGCGTCGTTGGTGCCGCAGGCGCGGAGGACTCCGAACTGTGTCCCGCAGCGCCGCCACCAGCGAACCGCTCCACCAGCACGAAGAGTACGGGGACGATGAAGATCGCGATGCCCGTTGCGGCGAGCATGCCGGTGATCACGGTGGTGCCGATGCTCTGGCGCGAAATCGCGCCAGAGCCCGCCGCGGTCCACAGCGGAACGCAGCCGAGGATGAACGCGAAGCTCGTCATCAGGATCGGGCGCAGGCGGCTCTTCGCGCCGGCCAGCGCCGCGTCGGTCACGGTCTTGCCGCCAGCTTCGAGCTCGGCCTTGGCGAACTCGACGATGAGGATGGCGTTCTTCGCGACGAGACCGATCAACATCACCAGACCGATCTGCGAGAACACGTCGTTGTCGAGCCCGCGCGCCCAGATCCCCAGGAACGCGCCGAAGATCGCGACCGGTGTCGTCAGCAGCACGCTCCACGGCAGCGACCAGCTCTCGTAGAGCCCGGCGAGGATCAGGAACACGAAGAGCAGCGACAACGCGAAGACGGCGCCAGCGCCACCCGCGTTGGCCTCCTGATACGACATGTTCGTCCACTCGAAGGTGATGTCCGCAGGCAGCACTTCCTTCGCGACTGCTTCGACCGCGGCCATCGCCTCACCGGAGCTGAAGCCCTCCGCCGGCGAGCCCAACACTTCGATGCTGCGATAGAGGTTGTACCTGTTCGTGAAGGCGGGTCCCACTGAAGCGTCCGCCCGGACTAGCGTCGAGAGCGGGACCATCTGCTGGTCCTTGTTGCGAACGTAGAAGCCGCCGATGTCGTCGGCCTTCACGCGGTACTCGGGCTCGGCCTGCAGGAAGACCTTCCAGATCCGTCCGAAGCGGTTGAACTGGTTCACGTAGGCGGAACCGAGCAGCGCCTGCAGGGTCGAGTACACGTCGGCCACGTTCACGCCGAGCTTGTAGACCTTGTCGGTATTCACGTCGGCGTAGAGCTGCGGCACGTCGGGGCGAAACACCGTGAGGACGCCCGTCAACTCGGGACGCTTGCTCGCCGCTTCGATCAGACGCTTGGCGTTGGCGGACAGGTACTCGACGCCGTCCGCGCCGCTGCGGTCCTGCAGCATCATGTCGAAACCGCCCGCGTTGCCGACGCCGGGAATCGAGGGCGGTCCGAACGCAAAGACCTGCGCTTCGGGCATCCCCCGCAGCCGCATGTTCAGCTCGCGCATGATCACGTCGGCGGTGCGCGCGCCGCGCTCGTCCCACGGATCGAGCTGCACGAAGTAGAAGCCTGCGTAGCTCTGCGAGATGTTCGAGAGCAGGCTGAAGCCGACGATCGTCGTGTAGCTCTGGATGCCTTCGGTCTCGGCGAGGATCTGCTCGACGTCGCGCGCGACGGCGTCGGTGCGCTGCAGCGAAGCGGCGTCCGGCAGCTGCACCTGCATGAAGAAGTAACCCTGGTCCTCGTTTGGCACGAACGAGGTCGGCAGGATGCGGCCGATGCCGACGCCGATCACCGTCAGACCGGCCAGCAGCATCATGCTGCGCGCAGCTCGCTTGATCGCCCCGCGCGACACGTTCACATAGCCCGCGGTCACGCGATCGAAGAAGCGGTTGAACGCGGCGAAGAAGCGTCCGAGCAGACCGCTCGCGGGCTGTTTGGGCCGAAGCAGCAGCGCCGCTAGCGCGGGCGAGAGCGTCAGCGCGTTGAATGCCGAGAGCAGCACGGAGATCGCGATCGTCACCGCGAACTGTTGGTAGAGAAGGCCGGTGATCCCCGTCATGAACACCGTGGGAACGAAGACCGCCGCGAGGATCAGCGCGATGCCGATCACCGGGCTCGACACCTCGTCCATCGCCTTGATCGTCGCGTCGCGCGGCGAGAGCCCGTGCTCGATGCCCACCTCGACCGCCTCGACCACGACGATCGCGTCGTCCACCACGAGCCCGATCGCGAGCACCAGGCCGAGCAGCGACAGCGTGTTGATCGAGAAGCCGAGCATCGGGAAGACCAGGAACGCACCGATCAGCGAAACCGGCACCGCGATCAGCGGGATCAACGTCGCGCGCCAACCCTGCAGGAAGAGGAAGACGACGATGATCACGAGCACCATCGCCTCGAAGATCGTGTGCACGATCTCGGTGATGCCCTCGCTGACCGGCAGCGTCGTATCGAGGGCGATGTCGTAGGTGAGTCCGTTCGGGAAGCGCTTCGCGAGCTTCTCCATCTGCGTCTTGATGGCACCGCCCGTCGCGAGCGCATTCGAACCGGGCGCCTGGTACACCGCGACGACGCCTGCCGGCTTGCCCTGATAGCGGCCGCGCTGCATGTAGGTCTGCGCACCGAGTTCGATCCGCGCGACGTCGGAGAGGCGCACGATCGAACCGTCCGGGTTGGCGCGTACGATGATGTTGCCGAACTGCTCCGCCTCGATCAGACGACCCTGCGCGGTGACGTTGTAGGTGAACTCCTGGCCTGGTGGCGCCGGCTCGGCGCCGACCTGGCCGGCGGGATTCACGACGTTCTGCGCCTTGATCGCGTTCATCACCTCGGTGACGGTGATCGACAGCTTGGCCAGCGTGTCGGGTCGCACCCAGATCCGCATCGCGTACTGCGCGGCGCCGAAGAGCAGCACCTGACCGACACCGGGCACCCGCGCGAGATCGTCGATGACGTTGATCGTCGCGTAGTTGCCGAGGAAGTCCGCGTCGAAGCTTCCGTCGGGCGAGTAGATCGGGATCACCAGCAGCGGCAGGCCGACGGTCTGCTGCACCGTGGTGCCGTACTCGACGACGGACGCCGGCAGCTGCGAGGTCGCCTGCGCGAGCCGGTTCTGCGCGAACACCTGATCGAGGTTCACGTCGGTGCCGACGTCGAACGAAACCTGCAACGTCAGCGTGCCGTCGCTGCCGTTGATCGACTTCATGTAGATCATGCCCTGCACGCCGTTGACCTGTTGCTCGATCGGCGTCGCGACGGACTTCTCGACCGCGAGCGCGTCGGCGCCCGTGTAGCTGGTCTTGATCTGGATGATCGGCGGGACGATGTCGGGGTACTGCGCGATCGGCAGCCGCTGCAGCATCACGAGGCCGCCGATCACCGTGAGGATCGCGATCACGATCGCGACGATCGGGCGGTCGATGAAGAAACGGGACATCGACTACGGCGCCGCCGTCGGAGGCGCTGCGGCCGTTGCCGCGGCTCGCGCCTCGGCGGTGACGGGTTTCACGACCATTCCATTGCGGATCTTCTGCAGCCCTTCGACGACGACGCGGTCGCCGGCCGCGAGTCCCTCGCTGATGACGTAGTCACTCCCGGTCTGCGGGCCCAGCTTCACGCGCTTCTGCGTCACCTTGTTCTCCGCATCGACGACGGCGACCAGGCTCGCACCCTGCATGTCGGCGACCGCGCGCTGCGGAATCACCAGCGCGCCGGTGATCCGGTCGGTCGCCGCGCGCACCTTCGCGAACTGCCCGGGCCGCAGCAGGTTCTCCGGATTCGGGAACTCGCCCTGCACGGTGATCGTGCCGGTCGTCTGGGCCACTTCGAGACCCGTCACGTAGAAGCGTCCCAGATGCGGATAGACCGAACCGTCGGCGAGGATCAGCGACAGCGTCGGCTCGCTCTTCGAGCTGCCGCTCTCCTGATGCTCGCGGATCCGCTTCGCGTACTTCAGGTACTCGATCTCGCTGATCGGGAACGTCACCTTGATCGGTTCGAGCTGCGACACCGTCGTGAGCAGCGTCTGCGGACTGACCAGGTCGCCGACCTGCGCGGTCGCGATCGCCGCGATGCCGGCGATCGGAGCCTGCACCTGGGTCCACGCGCGATTGAGCTGCGCGTTCTCGAGGCTCGCCTTCGTCGACTCCACTTCTGCGCGGTTTGCGGCGCGCGCCTGGATCGCATCGTCGAGTTCCTGCCGGCTGACCGCGCCCTCTGCGACCAGTGGCGTGTAGCGCGCGACGTCGAGGTCGCTCTTGCCGAGCGCCGCCTGCGCGCGTCCGAGCTGGCCCTTCGCCTGATCGAGCGCGGCCTGGTACTGCCGCGCATCGATCTCGAAGAGCGCCTCGCCGGCTGCGACGACACTGCCGTCCTTATAGGACTGTTTCAGCAGGTAGCCCTGGATCTTCGGGTAGATCTGGGCGTTCACGAAGCCGGTCGTCGTGCCGACCCACTCGGTGAAGATCTCGACGTCCTTCTGTTCGACCGCCGCGACGACGACTTCGGGCGCGGGGCCCGTCGTCGCCATTTCCTTCTTTTCGCACGCGAGCGAAGCGAAGGCGATCGAGGCGATCAGCGCCGTGATTCTGCGAAGTTGCGGCAATGCGGCCCCCGTGATGCCCAACGCGGGGCGGGTATATCTAGCGAACTGCGTCGCTGAGCGCGGCAGTCTTCGACGCGATCACGTCCATCAGCTCGTTCCACGAAGCGACGAACGACTTCGCGCCTTCATCCTGGAGCCGTGTGGCCAGCGCGTCGATGTCGACACCGGCCTTTGCGAAACGGGCGAGCACCGCTTCGCATTCGCCGCCATCCGCGGCCATCATCGCGCCGATCTTGCCGTGATCGGCGAGCGCCTTGAGCGTGCCCTCCGGCATCGTGTTCACCGTGAGCGGCGCGGCCAGCGCTCCGACGTAAAGCGTGTCGGAGGCCTTGGGATCCTTCGTCCCGGTGCTGGCGAGCAACAGCCGCTGCGGACGAGCGCCCGCATTGAAGGCGGCCTGCCAGCGCGGAGAAGCGAGCAGATCGCAATACGCCTTGTAGGTGCGCTGGCCGATCGCGATGCCGAGTTGGTTGTGCATCGGCTCCGGCACTTTGCTCACGACCGCCGCATCCCAGCGGCTGATGAACAGCGATGCGACCGATGCCACGTTCGGGTCGAGTCCCGCGGCGATTCGCCGTTCGATCCCGCGCATGTAGGCGTCCGCTGCGGCGACATAGTGCTCGCGCGAGAAGAGCAGCGTCACGTTGATCGGGATCCCCGCGAAGATCGCCTCTTCGATCGCAGGCACGCCCTCCTTCGTGCCAGGAATCTTGATGAACAGGTTGGGACGCGCGGCGCGCGCATGAAGATCCTTCGCCGATGCGAGCGTGGTGGCCGTATCGTGCGCGAGTAGCGGCGAGACCTCTAGCGAGACCCAGCCATCGACGCCGGAGCTGCGTTCGTGGGTCGGCCGGAACGCCTCGGCAGCGCGCGTGATGTCCTCGAGCGCCAACTCGAAGAACAGCCCCTCCCCCGTCTTGCCGAGCGCGAGCTTGGCGCGGATGTCGGCGTCGTAGTCGGTACTGCTCTTGATCGCGTGATCGAAGATCGTCGGGTTCGACGTGAGACCCGTCACCGAGAGCTCCGCGATGTAGCGCGCCAGCGTGCCGCTGTTCAGCAGGTCGCGCGTGATGTTGTCGAGCCACAGGCTCTGGCCGAGGTCATGGAGTTTCTGCGTAGCTTTCATCGGGTTTCCCTCGCGTTGACATCGTTGCGGGTTGGGATCAGCCGGCGCCGAGCGCGTCGTCGACGATCTGCTGCGCTTCGCGGACGATCGCGTCGAGATGCGCCGGATCGCGGAAGCTCTCGGCGTAGATCTTGTAGATGTTCTCGGTGCCCGAAGGTCGCGCGGCGAACCAGCCGCTCGCGGCGACGACCTTGAGGCCACCGATCGCCGCGCCGTTGCCAGGCGCGTGGGTGAGCCGCGCGGTGATCGACTCGCCCGCGAGCGTCGCGGCACGGACCGCATCGGGCGACAGCTGCGCCAACTTCGACTTCTGTTCGGGCGTTGCCGGCGCATCGATGCGCGTGTAGCACGCGCTGCCGAACTCGGCGGCGAGATCGCGATAGTGCTCGCCCGGATCGCGGGCGGTGCACGCCGTGATCTCGGCCGCGAGCAGATTCAGGATCAGGCCGTCCTTGTCGGTGGTCCACACGCTGCCGTCGCGCCGCAGGAAACTCGCGCCGGCGCTCTCCTCGCCGCCGAAGCAGACCGAGCCGTCGAAGAGTCCCGCGACGAACCACTTGAAGCCGACCGGCACCTCGGAGAGTCGGCGCCCCAGTTTTTGCACGACGCGATCGATCATGCCGCTGCTGACCAGCGTCTTGCCGACGGCCGCCTCTGCGGGCCACGCCGGCCGGTGCGTGAGCAGATACTGGATGGCCACTGCGAGGTAGTGGTTCGGGTTCATCAGCCCCGCCGACGGCGTGACGATGCCGTGTCGGTCCGAGTCCGGATCATTCGCGAATGCGACGCGATAGCGGTCCTTCAGCGCGACGAGACGCTCCATCGCGTAGGGACTCGAGCAGTCCATCCGGATCTTGCCGTCGTGATCGACGGTCATGAACGAGAAGGTCGGATCGACCACGGGATTCACCACGCTGATGTCGAGTCCGTAGACGCCATTGATCGGCTCCCAGTAATGAACGGCAGCGCCGCCCAGCGGATCGACGGCGAGCGCGAGGCGCGCGTCTCGGATCGCCTCCATGTCGATCACGTTGCGAAGGTCCTCGACGTACGGCATCACGAAGTCCTGCGCATGCGTGGTGTTCGCGCGGATCGCGTCGGCGAAGGGAACACGCGCGACGCCCGCATTGCCGCCGCGCAGCAATTCGTTGGCGCGATTTTCGACCCACTTCGTGACGTCGGTGTCGGCGGGTCCACCGTTCGGCGGGTTGTACTTGAAGCCGCCGTCCTCGGGAGGGTTGTGCGACGGCGTGACGACGATGCCGTCCGCGAAGTGATCCGTGCGGCCGCGGTTGTGCACGAGGATCGCCCGCGAAATGACCGGCGTCGGCGTCACGCCGTCGCGCTGCTGGATCCGCGTCTCGACACCATTCGCCGCCAGCACCTCGAGGGCAGTGCGTTCGGCGGGTCCGGAGAGCGCGTGCGTATCCTTGCCCAGCAGCAGCGGGCCGTCGGTGTGCTGGCTGCGCCGGTATTCGCAGATCGCCTGCGTGATCGCCGCGATGTGCGATTCGGTGAAGGAGCCGCGCAGCGAGGAACCGCGGTGGCCGCTGGTGCCGAAGCTGACGAGCTGGGCCGGATCGTCGAGGTCGGGGCGACCTTCGTAGTACGCCCGCTCGAGACGAGCGAGATCTACCAGCATCTCCTTCGGGGCCGGTTTGCCGGCGAGCGGCGAGATCGCCATCGATTTCGATCCTTTCCGTTCAGGGCCGCAACGCTGCGACCTCGTTCCAGCTTCGGATCACGGGCTCCGACTCGTCGTGTTCATAACCGAGTGTGCCGAGGCTCGCCGTGCTGAGCACGAAGTACCGACCGGCGGCCGGTGCGAGACCCAACCAGCGGGCGGTGAAAACCCGCAGGAAGTGCGCGCTCGAAAAGAGCAGCACGTCGCCCTCGATTGCACGCACGCGCCGCAACACACGATCGGCGCGGTCGCCTACCTGCGACGGGGACTCTCCGCCGGGGCAGCCGTCGCGGAACACGTCCCAGCCCGGGCGTTGCGCCTTGATCTCTACGGTGGTGAGCCCTTCGTAGTCACCGTAGTCCCACTCCACCAGATCGCGATCGATCTGCGCCTGCGCGCCGAAGCCAGCCAGCTCGCAGGTCCGCGCTGCGCGCTGCAGCGGACTGGTCAGGACCTGTGCGACGCGCAGCCCGTGCAAGCGCTCCGCGAGCCAGCGCGCGCTCGACGCGCCGCGTTCCGTCAACGCGAGATCCGTGAGTCCCGTATGCTGGCCCGAGAGGCTCCACGCAGTCTCGCCGTGGCGGGCGAGATGGACGACCGGGTGCACTTTCGTCATGGCGGTTCCATCCTCGATCCGTGATGACCCGGCCGACTCGCCGCCAGCAGTTGGCATGACGTTCGGGTTTACGCGCGCAGCATGCTACCGACCCGCGACGGAATCGATGCCGCGCGCTGCCGCGGCGGGGATCGCACGGGAAGGAAATCAACGATGCCGACCGCTGCGCTGACGACGCGACCCGCCTGGAAGGCTCTCGAAGCGCACCATCAGAGCGTGCGCGGAATTTCGCTCCGAGAGCTCTTCGCGAGCGACCCGAAGCGCGGCGAGCGACTCGTCGCCGAAGCAGCCGGTCTCTACCTCGACTACTCGAAGAACCGCGTCGGCGACGAGACGCTCGCGCTGCTGCTGCGTCTCGCGGAAGCGTGCGACCTGCGTGCGCGCATCGACGCGATGTTCCGCGGCGACGAGATCAACGTCAGCGAGAAGCGCGCGGTGTCGCACGTCGCGCTGCGCGCACCCCGCAATGCATCGATCGTCGTCGGCGGCGAGAACGTGGTGCCGGCCGTGCACGCGGTGCTCGATGCGATGGAGGCGTTCTCGATGCGCGTTCGCAGCGGCGACTGGACGGGTCATACCGGCAAGCGCATCCGCAACGTCGTAAACATCGGCATCGGCGGCTCCGACCTCGGGCCGGTGATGGCCTACGAGGCGCTTCGCTTCTACAGCGAGCGCGCGCTGACCTTCCGCTTCGTATCGAACGTCGATGGCACCGACTTCGCGGAGGCGGTCCGCGATCTCGATCCCGCCGAGACGCTCTTCCTGATCGCGTCGAAGACCTTCACGACGCTCGAGACGATGACCAACGCGCAGACGGCGCGAGAGTGGTCGCTGGCGGGACTCGGCGGCGATGCGAAGGCGGTCGCCAGGCACTTCGTCGCCATCTCGACCAACGCGAAGGGCGTGGCTGCGTTCGGCATCGACACCGCCAACATGTTCGGCTTCTGGGACTGGGTCGGTGGCCGCTACTCGATGGAATCGGCGATCGGTCTCTCGACGATGCTCGCGATCGGTCCGCAACACTTTCGCGCGATGCTCGGCGGCTTCCACGCGATGGACGAGCACTTCCGCACGGCGCCCTTCGAGCGCAACCTGCCGGTGCTCCTGGGCCTGCTCGGGATCTGGAACACCAACTTCCTCGGCGCCGAGACGGTCGCCGTGCTGCCGTACGAGCAATACCTGAAACGCTTCCCCGCCTATCTCCAGCAGCTGACGATGGAGAGCAACGGCAAGCACGTGACGCTCGAGGGCACGGCGGTCGACACCGCGACCGGCCCGATCTATTGGGGCGAGCCGGGCACCAACGGGCAGCATTCGTTCTATCAACTGATCCATCAGGGAACGCGGCTCATCCCTTGTGATTTCATCGCTTTTTCGAAGTCGTTGAACCCGCTCGGTCGCCACCATGACCTGCTCCTCGCCAATGTCTTCGCGCAGACCGAGGCGCTCGCGATGGGGAAGACCGCCGAGCAGGTGAAGGCCGAAGGCACGCCGGACTGGCTCGTGCCCCACCGGGTCTTCGAAGGCAATCGCCCTTCCAATACGCTCCTCGCCGAGCAGCTCACCCCGGCCGTGCTCGGCGCGCTCGTCGCGCTCTACGAGCACAGCGTGTTCACCCAGGGCGCGATCTGGAACCTCGATTCGTTCGATCAGTGGGGCGTCGAACTCGGCAAGGTGCTCGCGCAACGAATCGTCCCGGAGCTGGAGAGCAAGGACGAACCGACACTCGACCACGACAGCTCGACGAACGCGCTGATCCGTCGCTACCGCAAGTTCAAACAAACGTCCTGAGGAGGAGCAACGCATGCAACTCGGAATGATCGGCCTCGGCCGGATGGGCGCGAACATGGTGCGCCGGCTGATCGCGGGCGGCCACGAGTGCGTGGTCTTCGACAGGTCACCGAAGGCGGTGACGGATCTGGCCGCCGAGAAGGCGCTCGGATCGTCGTCGCTTGCCGACCTCGTGAAGAAACTCGCGAAGCCGCGCGCGCTCTGGTTGATGGTGCCAGCCGCCGTGGTCGACAGCACGATCGCCGACCTGCTGCCGAGCCTCGAAGCCGGCGACATCCTGATCGACGGCGGCAACTCGTACTACGTCGACGACATCCGTCGCGCGAAGGAACTCGCCGCGAAGCGGATCCACTACGTCGACGTCGGCACCAGCGGCGGCGTCTGGGGGCTCGAGCGCGGCTACTGCATGATGATCGGCGGTGAGCCCGGCGTCGTGAAACACCTCGACCCGATCTTCGCACGGCTCGCGCCCGGCATCGGCGAGATCGCGCGCACGCCCGGGCGCGAAAAATTGGGCGGCACGGCGGAGAGTGGCTACCTGCACTGCGGCCCGAACGGCGCTGGCCACTTCGTGAAGATGGTCCACAACGGCATCGAGTACGGACTGATGGCCGCGTACGCCGAGGGACTCGGCATCCTGCGCGCCGCGAACGTCGGCAAACAGACGCACGACGTCGACGCCGAGACGACCCCGCTGCGCAATCCCGAGCACTACCAGTACGACCTCGATCTGCGCGACGTCACCGAAGTCTGGCGGCGCGGTAGCGTGATCTCGTCGTGGCTGCTCGACCTGACGGCGTCGGCGCTCACCGCAGACCCGAGCCTCGCGAATTTCGGCGGCCGCGTCTCCGATTCGGGCGAAGGTCGCTGGACGATCAAGGCCGCGATCGACGAAGCGGTACCGGTGCCGGTGCTGACCACCGCGCTCTACGAGCGCTTCGCCTCGCGCGGCGAGGCGGAGTTCCAGAACAAGCTGCTGTCGGCGATGCGCTACGCGTTCGGCGGTCACCTGGAAAAGCCGGCCGAGAAATAGCGGCTCGCGGAGGGATGGGTCGAGTGAACGCAGTCCAATCCGACGCGCTGGTCTTCTTCGGTGCCACGGGCGACCTCGCCTACAAGAAGATCTTCCCGTCGCTGCAGGCGATGTTGAAGCGCGGCCATCTCGACGTGCCGGTGATCGGCGTCGCCAAGGCTGGCTGGAACCTCGAGCAGCTGAAGGCGCGCGCAAAGGACAGCCTCGAGAAGCACGGGGGCCTCGATGCGAAGGCGTTCGCGAAGCTGTGCAGCCTGCTTCGCTACGTGGACGGCGATTACGCCGATTCGGCGACCTTCACGGCATTGCGTAGCGAACTCGGCGGAGCGCAGCGGCCGGCGCACTACCTCGCGATCCCGCCGGTGCTGTTCGGCGCGGTCGTCGAGCAGCTCACGAAGGCCGGCTGTACGAAAGGCGCGCGGGTGATCGTCGAGAAGCCGTTCGGCACCGATCTCGAATCGGCGCGCAAGCTGAACGGGATCCTGCTCGGCGCCTTCGACGAGTCGTCGATCTTCCGCATCGATCACTATCTCGGCAAGCGACCGGTGAACAACATGACGTTCTTCCGCTTCGCGAATTCCTTTCTCGATCCATTCTGGAATCGCGACCACGTCGAGAGCGTGCAGGTCACGATGGCGGAGGATTTCGGCGTACAGGGTCGCGGCGCGTTCTACGACCAGACCGGCACGATTCGCGACGTGATGCAGAACCACCTGTTCCAGGTGCTCGCGAATCTCGCGATGGAGCCGCCCGTCCGCAACGACGCCGAATCGATCCGCGACGAGAAGGCGAAGGTGCTGAAGGCGATCCCGGAGCTCACGGAGAAGGACATCGTGCGTGCGCAGTTCCGCGGCTACCGCGCGGAGAAGGGAGTCGCGGCCGATTCGACGACGGAGACCTTCGCCGCGCTGCGCCTCGAGGTGCAGTCCTGGCGTTGGCAGGGCGTCCCCTTCTACCTCCGCGCGGGCAAGTGCCTGCCCGTGACCTGCACCGAAGCGCTGGTCCGGCTGCGGCGTCCGCCGACGGTGTACCCAGGCGTCCCGCTCACGCAGAACCATGTGCGGCTCCGCATCAGCCCGGACGTCGCGATCGCGATGGGGATGATGGTGCTCGCGCCCGGTGAGGAAAGCGCGGTGCAGTCGGCGGAGATGATCGCGAGCCAGCACCCGAGCGCCGCCGAGATGGACGCCTACGAGCGCGTGCTCGGCGATGCGATGCACGGCGACGCCACGCACTTCGCGCGCGAGGACTACGTCGAGGAGGCCTGGCGCATCGTCGACCCGATCTTGAAGGCGGGCACACAGGTGCACGAGTACGAGCCGGCCACGTGGGGTCCGAGCGAGATCCTCGGGCCCGAGGGCGGCTGGGACGATCCGGTGGTGAAGCGCGGGCGCGCATGAACGTCGAGCTGCTCTCGCGCATCCAGTTCGCGCTGACGGCTTCGTTCCACTTCCTGTTCCCGCCGATGACGATCGGGCTCAGCCTGGTGTTGGTCGTCATCCAGGTGCTCCGCGTGCGCACCGGCAACCCGCTCTACTTTCGGCTGGCGCGGTTCTGGACGCGGGTCTTCGGGCTGATCTTCGCGATCGGCGTCGCCACCGGCATTCCGCTCGAGTTCGAGTTCGGCATGAACTGGGCGCACTACGCGCGCTTCGTCGGCGACATCTTCGGCAGTCCGCTCGCGATCGAAGGCATCTACGCGTTCTTTCTCGAGTCCGGCTTTCTCGCACTGCTGCTCTTCGGCTGGGACAAGGTCGGGCCACGCACGCACCTGTTCGCCACCTGCATGGTCGCGCTCGGCGCGCACTTCTCGGCGATCTGGATCCTGGTGGCGAACTCGTGGATGCAGACACCGACGGGTTATCACCTGGCCCGGCAGATGAAGGTGCTCGCCAGCGGCGAAACGTTTCCGATGGGCGCAGACCTCGGCGCTGCGGCCTTCACGATAAAGGAGATCCCGCTGCCGGCGAGTTACGTCGTGCGTCCCGAGGATCTGCACCACGTGCGCGCGGTGATCGACGATTTCGCTGCGGCGATCTTGAATCCATCGGCTCTCGATCGGCTTGCGCACACCATTCTCGCCTGCTGGATCACCGGCACCTTCCTGGTGGTGGCGGTCGGCGCGTGGTGGCTGTTGCGCGGCCGCAACCTCGAGTCGGCGCGCGCGTCGCTGAAGATCGGCCTCGCCGGCGCCACGATCGCATGCCTGCTCCAGATGGTGTCCGCGGATTCGACCGCGCGCGGTGTCGCGCGGCATCAGCCGACCAAGCTCGCGTCGCTCGAGGGGCTCGCGACGACGCGCAGCGAAGCGCCGATGGGGGTCGCGGGCATCGTGCGCTGGAAACGCGATGCGACCGGCGCGATCATCGGTCTCGAGGAAGACGCGATCCGTGTCCCCGGCATGCTCAGCATTCTCGTCTCCGGCGACTTCCTGCATCCGCTCGCCGCGCGCAAGACCGAAGTGCCGGGTCTCGCGCAGTTGCCCTCCGACGCATTCCTGCGCAGCCGTCATCCCGGCGCCAGCAACGAGGAGCTGGCGAAGCTC
>JANLTC010000348.1:0-5790 GCA_031362725.1 Deltaproteobacteria bacterium
GCAGATCGCCGAACAGGATCGAGGAGGCCGCATCCTCCGTTGGCGGTCGCGCCGTACGGGCGGCGGCTTCGATCGCGCCGGGGCCGCGCTCGGGATCGGGCGCGAGCGCAACGATCGCGAGCAGCAGCGCCAGCGCGCCGAGAACTCCGCATGCGATTGCGCGCTTCACGACGGCACACTACGCACGGTGCGCCGCGATCGCATCCGTCGGATCGAGGGCATCGTCCAACTCTTGCGTCGATCGCGGCCCCGGCACTGCTACGGCACGCGTCGAACACTCCGGCAATCGCCGGGGCCACTGAGGGGTTCGCCCCTGGGTCTTCCGACGCATGGCCGCCTCCGCGAGCACGGCGCCACGCGTGCGCGCGTCGTACGACACAACGCCAATGGAATCACCCTGCCGTTGCAGCGAAGAATCGCCGCGAACGGATGGCGTTGTGCCGTCCGATTGGGAGGAATCGAACAATGACCGCGAAACTCGTGATGATGGTGATGACCGCAGTGGGGCTCGCAGCGGCGACCCCGAGCTGGGGACTCCAGCTCACTGAAACCGAGCTCTACTTCGAACTGAACGACAGTGCGGGTGACCTCGGGATCCACTCCTCGATCGACGGCGGGCCCTACGTCAAGCTCGAGATCGAGGATCCCTGGGATCGAACGATCCTCTGGATGGGCGCCAACGGGAGACTCGCACGCCAGGGGATGACCCAGTTCTTCCTCGAAAGCGCGGAGCCCAACTTTTCGCAACTGTCCCCGGCGGCGTTCTTCAAGCGCTTCCCGGAAGGCAAGTACGAGATCGGGGCCACCGACCGCGATGGCAACGAGGTGGAGGCGACCGTCGAACTCAGCCACGTACTGGCGGCGCGACCCGGGCACATCACCGCGGCGGGTGTTCCCGCGGTGAACTGCGACGCGCCGGTGCTGCCGGTGATCGCCGCGCCGATCGAGATCGACTGGGATCCGGTATCGCGTTCGCATCCGACGATCGGAAAGTCGGGTCCCGTCGAGATCGATCGCTATCAGCTCTTCGTCGAAGTCGAAGGTGTGAAGTTCGGGATCGACCTCACGCCCGAGATGACCGAGTTCGACATTCCGGAAGAGGTCCTGGAGATCGGCGGTCGCGTGAAGTTCGAGATCATCGCCAGGACGTCCACCGGTAACAACACCGCGGTGGAGAGCTGTTTCGTGCTCGAGTAGCGACGCCAAGCTCGGATGCACCCGCGGTGCTCGCGTCGAAGCGCGCCACCGCGGGTCGCATGCGCGCTACGGTCGCCCGCCCCCCGAAGACCAGGACTAGTCCCCGGGCGCAGCGTCGTTCGGCGCAGCGCGACCAATCGTCGCAACGACCAGATCCTTCTTGGCGAGGCGCAGCGGCTTCGCTTCGCCGATCGCGAGGTCGGGCTCCGCGCGCAGTGCAACGAGCGCTTCCGGCCGCGCGACGACGACACCATCGCCGTTCGTCCGCGCAAAGCGCCGCGCGTCTTCGAGCGTCGTGCCGAGTTCGAGAGCGCGTCGCGTCGTCAGCAGCATTGCATTGCGCGTATCGCCGCGAAGCTGCCACAACAGCGCCGGCCTTCCAGCTGTGACATCCGTGAGTGTGCTGCGCGCCGCCGGCAGGTCGGGATTCGCGAGGAACGCCGCACTACGCAGGAGATCGAAGCCGGCCTCGAGGAGCAGGATCACGACGAGGGTGCGCGCGATTACCGACATCGAGTCGGAGCCCGCATACAGCCGCCGAAGCGCGCCGACACAACCGATCATCGCGAGTGCGGCGCCGAGCGCGAGCGCGGGCCAGAGGCTGCGCGCTGCAGGAAGCCACAGTGGAACGAGTGGCAACGCGACACCGGCGAGTGCTGCGAACGCGAGCAGCAACATCAGCGCGCCGTCGCGCAGCTGGCGCGCGCGCGGTGGGAGCGCCGCAGCTGCGCCGGTCGCGGGCTCGATCCACAGCGCGACGCACAGCACCAGCGCCGCGGGGATTGCGGGCAGCAGATAGCGGGTGTGTTTGGCGCTGCTGAGGTGCAGCAACACGAAGACGACGCTGAACCACGTCACCGGGAAGCGCAGCGCGGCGCCAGATTCGGCGCGCAGCAGCCCGCGCAGCACGAACGCGAGCGCGGGAAGCAGCAGCGACCATGGCAACAGCCGCAGTGGCAGCGTCGCGATGTAGTGCAGCGGGCCGGCGAAGCGCGAGACGAGATCGCGCGCGGCAAGCGCCGCGCGCCATGCATCGAAGCCGCCATCGTGGACCATCGCGAGCGGCCAGAGCGCGACCAGCGCGCCGTAGAGCGCCGCGGCGGCGAGTACGTCCTTCGCCGCGAGCGTCCCCAGCCGTCGCAGCGAAGCGGCGGCGGCGAGCGCGATCGCGACGAAGAAGACGAGCGCGAGCGGTCCCTTGGTCATTGTCGCCGCCGCGAGCCACGCGGCCGCCCCGAGCCAATGCCAGAGCCGCGCGCGGGAGCGCTCGCGCGCGGCGAGCGCCGCGTGGAGGCAGTCGAAGGCGCCGATCAGCAACGCGGTGAAGAGGGGATCGATGCGCTTCTCGCGCAGCATCTCGAACGGAAGCAGCGCCGAGACGTAGAGACCCGCCGCCAGCCAACGCGCATCGACGCGACCGAAGATGCGCGCGCCGAGTCGTCGCAGGAACAACACCGACAACAACAGCGCGACGACGTCTGGCACGTGTTGCGTGAAACCAGCCGTCGAGTTCGTCAGCGCCATCGCCGCAGCGATCAGCCACATCGTCAGCGGCGGCTTGTCGACGTAGAGCCGACCATCGAGGTGCGGCGCGATCCAGTCGCCGCCGCGCACCATCTCGAACGCGATCGTCGCGTAGCGCGTGTAGCCGTGATCGAGCGGCTCCGCGAAAATTCGCAGCGCGAAGGCCGCGACCGCGAAGCCGAGCGACAGGACGACCCACGCGCCCGTCACGAGATCGCGACGGGGTTGCGAGTCGAGAGTCTCGAATGCGGAGCGCCCCACCGCGCCCATTCAACCGCAGCCACCGCCCCCGGCGCCACGAAATGCCGATCGAAGCGTCGATGTCCGGGACCCTGCCGCCCGCCCGCACGTTGGTTACGCGATAGGCGCCTCCGCAGGCGGTGCGGTCGTCGCCGGCAAGGCCCATCTAGTTACGGGTCCCGCAGGATTCCGATCGATTGAGGGCGCAGAAAGCCGGGTCTCGACGACCCCGGTCGTCCGTTCCCAGAAGCCACGCTCTAGAACCCGTCGTGCGACGATGGCGTCGACAACGACATGGATGGCAACGTCGATTTCGCCGATCCGGATTGTCGGCCCGAGGGCCGTACTGGGAGACGAAGCCTGCCTGTGGTCTCGGCGTCGAGCTGGTACTGCTGCTGCCGCTGCTCGTCCGAGCCCGTGCGCGTCGGCGGTCACGAAGCATCGATGTCGGAGGTCATCACTAGGGCGTGTTGCCCGAGCCGGTCCCGGTATTGCCGGTGTCGATCTCGTCGATCACGCGAATGCGGATCCGCTCGCGGGCATCGAAGTGCTCGGCCCGCACGGCTTCGATCGCGGCCTTGCGGGCGGCCGGATCGAGAGCGGAGTTGGCGACGATGGCGTCGCGTTCGGCGCGATAGGCATCGAGGCGCTGGTTCCAGGCCAGCCGGCTGCGGTCGCGTTCTTCCAGCCGCGCCGTCGCTTCGGTGCCGACCATGCCTTCGCGCAGCGCGCGCAATTCGGCTTCGCTGCCGCCGCGCGCGCGCAGTTGCTGTTCCGCCTGAAAGAGTCGCAGCGGCGCCGCGCTCGCTTCGCGTGCGCGGCGCACGCTGTCGGGGAGTTGCTGCTCGAGCGCTTCGAGCCGTGCAGTCTTCTGCGCCTCCGAGAGCGAGGCGTCGGACTCGACGCGCCGCTCGTCGATCGCCACCACGAGCGCCCGCTCTTCGTCTCCGAAGAGTGTCGCCGCCAGCTCCGGACCGAAGTGCTGGGTGCGCAATTCGCGGAGCCACTGCAAGCGCCGTTCGAGATCGGCGCTCGCGGCGAGTCGCGCGTCGCTCGCGGTGTTCGCGGCGTCGGCGCGATAGCGCAGGTAGCGGTCGAGAAACGCGGTCGCATCGCGCGCCGCATCCGGCGAAAGGCGCCGCGCGATCTCGGCTTCGATGCGCGCTCGAAGCTGTGCGGCGGGCTCCTCGCCGCGCGCCGACAGGAAATAGTCGAAGAGCGTGAGCGCTCGCGGCGTCGGCACGAAGTGGCCGCTCGCGTCGACGTGGAGCTCGCCATCGACCTCGGAGTCGCGCAGCGAAGCCGGAAGCGCCGCGCTTCCGGGCGCAGCCTCCGCGGTGCCAGGCACGACTGCGAGTGAGGGATCGACCGGTGCGAGTTCCATGATCGTGCGGGGCGTGCCGACGCGGGGATCGTGCTGTCCGTACCACAGGGCGAAGCCCACCGTGAGCGCGATCGCGAGGAGCACGAGGTTCTGCCGACGATGCATCGCGCGCACCATATCACGCGCCGATGCACGCATCCGGCGTATCATGATCCCCCGCCCAGGAGAACCGCGATGCAAGACACGAGCCTCGAGAGCCTCGACATCATCTCGAACGACACCTACGCAAGGAATGGCTACCCGCACGAGGCCTGGGCCCGGCTGCGGCGCGAAGCGCCGATCTACTGGAATACGCAACACATCGACAACCCGTTCTGGGCGGTCACCAAGCATGCGGACATCGTTGCGATCTCGAAGCAACCCGAACTCTTTCACAACGGTCCGCGACTCGCGGCGCTTCCCGAATTCAAGGCGCCCGCGCAGGAAGAGCGCACGCTGCGACACCTGCTGAACATGGATCCGCCGGATCACGCGCTCTATCGCAAGCTCGCGAGCCACCGCTTCACGCCGCGCGGACTCGGCCGGATGCAGCGCGACATCGAGGCGATCACCGGCGAACTGCTCGACGCGATGGCCGGCGACGGCGGCGAGCAGGTCGGTGACCTCGTCGAGAAGCTCTCTGCTCCGCTGCCGCTGAACGTGCTCGCCGAACTGCTCGGCGTGCCGCGCAGCATGTGGCCGGCGATGTTCCAATGGACCAACGAGATCGCCGGCGCTGCGGATCCGGAGTACCAGCGCGCAGGGGAGGGGCCGATGGAAACCGCGCAACGCGCGCGCCTGCAGCTCTTCGGCTACTTCGGCGAGATGGCGGCCGAGCGGAAGCAGCGCCCACTCGACGACATCGTCAGCGTGATCGCCAACGCGAGCCTCCGCGGCGCGCCGGTGCCCACGATGGAGCTGCTCTCGTACTTCTTCTTGCTCGTGGTGGCCGGCAACGAGACCACGCGCAACGCGATGACCGGTGGCGTGCTGGCGCTGATCGAGAACCCGGAGGAGTGGCGCAAGTTGAAGGCGAACCCGGGCTTGATCGACTGCGCGGTCGAGGAGATCGTGCGCTGGACCACGCCGGTGATCCAGTTCTGCCGCACGCCGATCCGCGACACCGAGGTGCGCGGCACGAAGATCCGCGCTGGCGAGAACCTGTGCCTGTTCTATCCGTCGGCGAATCGCGACGAGGAAGTCTTCGACGAGCCGTTCGCGTTCCGCGTCGATCGCTCGCCGAACCGCCACATCGCATTCGGGATCGGCGAGCACTTCTGCCTCGGCGCGAACCTCGCGCGGCTCGAACTGCGCGTCGTGTTCCGCCACCTCATCGAGCGCGTCGACGCGATCGAAGTGGCCGGCCCGGTCGAGCGGCTGCGCTCGAGTTTTCTGGGCGGCATCAAGCGCATGCCGGTGCGCTATCGGATCAAGCCGCAAGACGCGTGATCCTCGCCGCTCGCCGT
>JANLTC010000361.1:0-4500 GCA_031362725.1 Deltaproteobacteria bacterium
AAGCTGGAAGTGCTGATCGAAGAGGAAGGCGATGCCGGCGCTGCAGACGACGTCGAGCTGAGCGCCTACTTGAGCAACAACGCGGAAAAGTTTCGCATGCCACCGGTATTCAGCTTCGATCAAGTGCTCTTCGATCCCGCCGACTACGGCGACAACCTCGAATCCGCGTTGCAGACGTCGATGGCCGCACTGAACAGCGGCGCCGTGCCGGAATCGCAAGGCAAGAGCAGCATGCTGCCGATGCACGTCGAAGATCTGCCGATGGATCTGGTCGTCCGCGATTTCGGCGATGACTTCGGCAAAGCCCTGGACGCCGCGCCAGTCGGGCAATGGCTTGGGCCGATTCGCTCCGGGTTCGGCGTGCACCTGGTTCGCATCGCCGAGCGCAAGCCGGGGTACCTGCCTGCGCTGGACGAAGCCCGCCAGGCAGTAACCCGCGAGTGGGAGAACGACCGCCGCAAAGCGGCATTGGCGGCCAACTACGCCCGTCTGCGCAAAGACTACGACGTGGTCATCGAAGGCGAAAACGCGGAAGCGGCGGCCAGGTGATGCGCCGCGCAATCGAAGCGTTCGCATTCATGCTGTTGGCGGTTGCGTTGCCGGCCAAGGCCGACGAATTCCGCCCGGCCTATCTGCAGCTGACACAGACCAGCGCGGATTCCTACGACGTACTCTGGAAATCTCCAGCGCTGGATGAGAACACTCCGCTGAAAGTCCATCCGGTGTTTCCGGCCGGCGTAACCGAGCAAGGCGCCAGCCGCAGCACCTTCGCCGCCGGCACGATGCGAAAGCGTTGGCACATCACGGTACCCGGCGGATTGAACGGGAAGGACATTGCGTTCCCCGGCATCGTCGAATCGCGCATCGACATCCTGGTGCGGCTGGAACGTCTCGATGGCAGCGTGCAACTGGAGCGCATCCTGTCGAGCCGGCCGCGCTTCACCGCCATCGCCAGTCCTGGCGCGTCTGAAGTAGCAAGATCCTACACCGTAATCGGTATCGAGCACATCCTGTTCGGATTCGACCATCTGCTGTTCGTGCTGGCCCTGGTGATGATCGTGAAATCGACCCGGCGCCTGCTGGCCACCATCACCGCGTTCACGGTGGCACACTCGATCACGCTGAGTCTGGCGACCTTGGGCGTGCTGCATGTGTCCGGTCCGCCGGTCGAGGCCACCATCGCGCTATCGATCGTGTTCGTCGCCACTGAAATCATCCATCAGCGGCAGGGCCGCGAAGGCCTGGCATCAAGGAAGCCCTGGGTCGTGGCGTTTGCCTTCGGTCTGCTGCATGGATTGGGTTTCGCCGGCGCCCTGGCCGAAGTGGGCCTGCCGGAAAATTCCATTCCCCTTGCGCTGCTGTTCTTCAACGTCGGCGTGGAAATCGGCCAGATGCTTTTCATCGTAGCGGTGTTGGCGATCTACCGGGTGTTGTCGAAGCTGGCCGCGGGCCGGATCGATCTGGCGCGTCTCGCTCCCATCCAGGCGTATGCCATCGGTGGCATTGCCAGCTATTGGGTGTTCGAGCGGGCGTCGCGATTCTGGCCCTAGGCTGGCCGCCGACGCGGTGGATCACCGTGAATGACCGCCAGCATGAACTGCTGACGCTCTCAGCGCTCCAGCGAAAGCCACAGCCGCAGCAGGTGGCGGCGGCGCGCCGGCTCTGCCCAGTCCTCGTACTCCGAACGCGCGTGCAGCGTGAAGTGATTCGAGATCAGCTGTACGTCGCCGGGTTCGAAGTTCATCTCGAGCACGAGTGACGGATCGCTCGCGACTTCTTGGTAGAGGTCCACCAACTCCGTTTCGAGTTCGCTCCAGCGCGGCGCCTCGGGATGCCGCAGCGCGGAGCGGAAGTAGTCGCTGTGCCAGAACGTGCGGAGCTGGCCGTTCGCGAAGCGGCACGGCGCGATCGGCAGGAACGGGCGCTTGCCCGAGCCTTCTTCGTCGCGCGAGTCGAGCGCGAAGGGTTCGTAGAGGCGGCTCACGAGGTCGGGCCGCTGCCGCAACACCTCGTTGTACACCGAAACCGACGACACGATCCGACTTGCGCCGCCGCGCTTCGCGGTGCGTAGACAGAGCAGGCCGACGACGTCCGCCAGATCGCAGTGCCACGCGATCGTCGCCGCGGTGCGATACAGGCGGATCAGCGGTTTGCTCGCGTCGTCGCCGGTGTCGGTGACGTGGCCGAGCAGCTCGCCTTGCGGATTCTGCGCACCCGGCGCGCCGAGGTGTTGGCCGATGCCCCAGTAGACGAGCGCGGCGTCGTCGCCGCCCCAGCGCGCGACGGGCAGGCCGCGCAGCAACAGGAAGCCGCGGCCGCTCGCCAGCTCGCGCGACCAGCCTGCGATCACCGGCGCGAGCGTCGGCAGCGGAAACGCGTCGCGACCGACCTCGGCGAGCACGAGCCCGCGCGCTCGCACCGACGCACGGGCCTCGTCGAGTTCATCGATCTGCGCGGACGTCGGCCGCACGATCCACGCATCGCTGGTCGCGAGATCGGCGCCGCGCCACGCTGCGGGCGACTCGATCGGCGTGCGGCGTACGGCTTCGTGCTCGCGCCGGAAGTAGCGAAGCGCCTGCGTGGCGAACGGGAGGTGGTGAGCGTCCATCGGTTGCGACTATGATGCCGCCGAATCCGGTTCGAACCAGGGAGCGACAGCCATGAGCGAAGCGCGCATCGTTCTCGACCCGACCGGCGAGCGGCAGCTCGCGCAGCGCCCGCGTCTGCCGCGGCTCGCGTCGCTCGCAGGCGTGACGGTCGGCCTGCTCGACATCGCGAAGCCCCGCGGCGACCGCTTCCTCGATCGCCTCGATGCGCGGCTGCGCGGCGCCGGCGCGATCGTTCTCCGCTTTCGCAAGCCCACCTTCACGAAGCCCGCGCCGCTCGATCTGCGCCAGCAGATCGCCGTGCAGTGTGGCGCCGTCGTCGAGGCGCTCGCGGACTGAGGCTCTTGTACGTCGTGCAGTGTGCACGACATCATCGACCTCGAAGCGCGGGGGATCCCGGGCGTGTTCGTCGCGACCACCGAGTTCATCGACGGCGCGGTGCATCAGGCGCGCGCGCTCGGCGCCGATCCGGCCGCCGTCTACGTCGAGCACCCGATCCAGGATCGCAGCGACGCCGAGATGGATGCGATCGCCGACGCCGCATTCGAGCAGGTGGTGGCGGCGCTCGTGGTGAAAGCGTCTTGATCGCGCGGGCGGCGCTGCTCGCCGAGCTGGTCGTCGTGATGGTTGTCGGGCAGCTGCGCGCAGCGGTACGGCGCGTTGTTTCGGGACCCGCGCGCGCTGGCTGGACGTGGAAGGTGGAACTGATCGCCGCCGGCATGCGCGCGATCATGATGCGATCGAAGCGGCGCGGCGTGCAGTGGCTGCGCGCGGCACTCGAAGTCGCGCCGACGCCGGCGCCGTTCGGCAAGCGCGTTCGCACCGAGAACGTCGATGCCGATGGCGTGCGGGCGCGCTGGTTCGTGCCGCTCGGCGTGAGCGCACCGACACGAACGATCGTCTATTGCCACGGCGGCGGCTTCGTGATCGGCTCGCCGCACACCACGCATGCGGAGCTGATGGCGCAGCTCGCCGTGCTCGCGGAGGCGCGCGTACTCGGCGTCGAGTATCGGCTCGCGCCCGAACATCGCTTTCCGGCGGCACACGACGATGCGCTCGCCGCGGTGCGGTGGCTCTATGCGCAGGGCGTCGATCCTGCAAAGGTCGCGCTCGGCGGCGATTCCGCGGGCGGCAATCTCGCCGCCGCAACGCTGTGTTCGCTGCGCGACGCCGGCGATCCGCTGCCCGCCGCCGCGGTGCTCTTCTGTCCGTGGGTCGATCTGCTCGCCGCGGGCGGTTCGATGGATGCCAACGCAGCCGTCGATTTCGGCGACCGCGAGCTGCTCGTCGGCTGGGCCGAGGACTACGTGCCGCGCGGTTCGCCGCGCGATCCGCGCGCGTTCCCGATCGACGCGAAGCTCGACCGGTTGCCGCCACTGCTGATCCAGGTCGGTGGCGCCGAGGTGCTGCACGATCAGATCGTCGCGTTCGCGCAGCGCGCGCGCGCGGCCGGCGTGGACGTCACGCTCGAGGTCGAGCCCGCGATGTTCCACGACTGGCAGCTGCAGTCGGCGCTGTTGCCCGAAGGCGCGCGTTCGCTCGAAGCCGCTGCGCGCTGGTTACGCGCGCATCTTTCCGCGTGATCCTCGACATCTTCTCGGAGCTGCAGAAGCCGGGGCCGTTCGCGCCGGATCACGAAGCGCGCGTGCTCGCCGACGCGATCGAGCAGGCGCAGCTCGCCGATCGTCTCGGCTTCGGCTGCTGGTGGACGGTCGAGCATCACGGCGCGGTGGAGTTCTCGTACTCATCGGCGCCCGAGCTGATGCTCGCGGTACTCTCGCAACACACCGAGCGGATCCGCTTCGGCCACTCGGGCGTGCTCGCGCCGTTCAAGATCAACCATCCACTGCGCGTCGCCGAGCGCGCGGCGTGGGTCGATCTGCTCTCGCGCGGC
>JANLTC010000387.1:0-2827 GCA_031362725.1 Deltaproteobacteria bacterium
CTTTCAGGTCTTTGGAATGCCGATTGCCTCGCCATCGAGCGCGGCTGCGCCGCGGCGGGTCATGGCGGCTGCGAGTTCGAGGCGCGCGAAGTCGCGGTCTGGCTCGAGGACGGTGACATCCACGCGCCCTCGTTGCTCGCCGCCCTGCCCTTCGCCGCGTTGCGCGAAGCCGCGCAGCGCGATCTGCCGATTCCGGAGGCCGTCCAAAGCGGCGCCTTCGATCCCGAGTCGCCGGCGGTGCACGTGTGGGGACCCGTGATGGTCGTGCCGTACGCCGGTGAGGCGACGGCGGTCACCATCGAAGCGGTCGTGCGTGACCCCGGCGCCGCTGCGGTCAGCGTCGTGATCGTGGATCTCGACGGTGCGATCATCGACGACGGATTCGGCGCGGTCGCGCTCGAACGCGTCGTCGACGTGATCCACGCCTGGGGCGCGGAAGCAATGATCACGGGACTCTCGCCGCTTTCGGAGCGCGCGGTGGCGAGCCTGTCGGGCGATCCGATCGTGATGCGCAAGGACTTGCGCGCGGCGATCGCCACGGCATTCCAGATCGCCGAGTCGCAGCGCCGAACGTTGTGAGGCCGCCCGGATGACCCGTTCGTCGGTCGAAACCGTTCCGGATCGCGGATCGCTCGAGGAGCTGCCGCTCCCGTTGCTGCTGCTGCGCCTCTACCGGCGCCGCTACAGCGGGATGTTGAAGGTGGCGAACGAAGGCGTCGAGAAACGCGTCTTCTTGCGCGAAGGCGTTCCGGTGATGGCGGAGTCGAACCGGCCGAGTGAGAGCCTGGGCGTACAGCTGATGGATGCCGGCCGCATCACGCGCGACGACTACGCCCGCGTCGTCGAAACCGTCCGCAAGCGGCGCTGTAAAGAGGGAGCGGCGCTCCTCGGCCTGCAACTCGTTTCGCCCCGCGAACTCTATGAAGCGCTGAAGCACCAGTTGCGGCGCCGCCTGCTCGATTGTCTGGGTTGGTCGCGTGGCAGCTTCGCGCTGGAGACGGACGCCGCGCCGGTCGACGACGCAACGGCCTTCCGTTGCGACCCGATTCCGCTGGTGCAAGAAGCCGTCGCGATCCACTGGGGCCCCGTGCGGCTGCGCGCGCAGCTCAGCGCGCACTTCGATTCCTACGCAATCGCAACGCCGCGCACCGACGCGCTCGCGCGTCGCCTGCATCGCGACGCCGAGGTCGACGCGTTCGTCGCTGGGCTCGGCGGCGAAGCGTCGCTCGGTGCGCAGCTCGACGCGCTGCAGGCGCCTACCACGATCGCGGCTGCCTGGGTACTGGACGCGCTCGGCACCCTCGAGTTTCGCAGCCGACCCGCGAGCGAGTCCCCGGGCGGCGATCCGACTGCAAGCGGGGAGCCCGAGATCGAAGTCTTCGTACGCGGCGCCGACGAGCCGCGCACGGAAGCGCCCGGACCGCTCGCACGCGCCCAGTCGGCGACCCCCGCCGCCGCGAACGCGAAACTCGAGGCGCTGCGCAGCGAAATCCTCGCGCTGCACCAGAGCCTCGGCGAGCGCGATCACTATCAACTGCTCGGCATCGCCCGCGATGCGGATGCCACCGCGGTGCGACGCGCGTACGTCAGCGCTGCCAAACGTTTCCACCCCGACGCGCTCGCGCGGCTGGGTCTGCTCGACCTTCGCGAGGTCGCCGAAGTCGTGTTCGCGCGGATCGCCACGGCCCACGAAGCGCTGGCCGATCCGCAATCGCGCAGCGATTACGACCGCGGGCAGGAAGGCGCGCAGGATCTCGACGTCGCCCGGGTCGTGCAGGCCGAGGCGCTGTTTCGCAAAGCCGAGATCCTGCTGCGTGCCGGAAACTTCAACGGCGCGTTCGAGTTCCTGCGACCCGCGGTTGCGATCTGGCCAGACGAGTGTGCCTACCAATCCGCACTGGGCTGGGCGCTCTACAAGAAGGCGCCGTCCGATTCGAAGAGCGCGCAGGAGCACCTGGAACGCGCGATTGCACTCGATCGCGACGACGCCGTCGCCACCTTCCGCCTGAGTGTCGTGCTGCGCTCACTCGGCGAGAAGGAAGCCGCGGAGGCGATGATGGCGCGCGCAAGGGATCTCGACCCGAAGGTGCGGGCCTGATGAACGTCGCCGCTCGCCGTTGGCTCGCTACGCGGGAGGCGGCCTGATGAACGTCGCCGCTCGCCGTTGGCTCGCTACGCGGGAGGCGGGGAAGCGAGGGCCTCGCTGATGGCGAGTTGGGCGATATGGTCCCGTCCCGTGCCGGATGGAGGACCGCCCCGTGTTCCGCAATCGCATCACCGCCCTGCTCGGCATCGAGATCCCGATCGTGCAGGCGCCGATGGGTTGGATTGCGCGCGCGCAGCTCGCGTCGGCCGTTTCGAACGCGGGTGGGATGGGAATCATCGAGACCTCGTCGGGTGATCTCGACGCGGTGAAGGACGAGATCCGCAAGATGCGCGATCTCACCGACAAGCCGTTCGGCGTGAACATTGCGCAGGCGTTCGTGCGCGATCCGAAGATCGTGGACTTCGTCGTCGAGCAAGGCGTGCAGTTCGTGACGACTTCGGCGGGCAGCCCGACGAAGTACACGCCGCAGTTGAAGGCCGCGGGACTCACGGTGTTCCACGTCGTGCCCAATCTGCACGGCGCACTGAAAGCGATCGACGCGGGCGTGGACGGCCTCGTCGTCGAGGGCGGCGAAGGCGGCGGCTTCAAGAACCCGCGAGACGTCGCGACGATGGTGCTGTTGCCGCTCGTCGCGTCGAAGGTGAGCGTGCCGATCATCGCGGCGGGTGGCTTCGTCGACGGCGCTACGATGGCCGCCGCGTTCGCGCTCGGCGCCGAAGG
>JANLTC010000092.1:0-3252 GCA_031362725.1 Deltaproteobacteria bacterium
CGGAGGCGAGATAGGCGACGACTTGCGCGACGTCGTCCGCCACAGCGACACGCCCCGCCGCCGCCGTCGACGCGAAGGCCGCGAGCTGCTCGTCCGTGAAGAGCGCCCGCGTGCCGGTCGTCAGGACGAAGCCGGGCGAGACGACGTTGCTGCGGATGCCCTCCGCGCCGTACATCGCGGCGGTGTAGGCGGAGAGCGTTTCGATCGCGGCCTTGCAGGTTCCGTAGGCGATGCGGCTGCCGGTCGGCGAGTGCGCAGCACCCGAGGACATCGTGATGATCGAACCGCCGCCCGTCGCGAGCATCGCCGGGATCGCGTGGCGACAGCCGTAGACCGCGGCCATCACCACGACCTCGAAGGTCTTCTGCCAGATCTCGTTCGACGTGCCGACGGTATCCGTGTCGGCGGCGTAGGACGTGACGGCATTGTTGTGCAGGATGTCGAGGCGGCCGAAGCGCGCGAGTGCGGTGTCGATGAGGGCCTTGACTGCGGCCTCGTCCGTCACGTCGGTCGGCAGCGCGACGCCGCCGATCGACTCCGCGACCCGCTTCACGCCGTCACCGTCGAGATCGGCGAGCACGACCGCGGCACCTTCGGCAGCAAAAAGCCGCGCCGTCGCCGATCCGATGCCGCCGGCCGCCCCCGTCACGATCGCGACCTTGCCTTGCAATCGGGTCGTCAAGCGGATCTCGCTCCCCATGCCCGCGCTGGATCGCGCGGTCGCCTGGATACTCACCGCGGCTCGCCGAGCATGCAACCGGTCTCGAGCGGAGGTCGAACGCGATCTCGCTCGGACGGCGCGCGGGCGCGTTTCGAATCGCGTGGCACCGGATCAGTCAGGCTGCGATTCGCACGCGACGGAGCCCGCCTGAACTCGGGGATTGCGACTTACGTCTGGGTCGTGACGAACCGCAAGGCGCCGGCCGGGGCCAGGAAGCCCATCCTCTCCGCTCTTTCCGAGCGCGACGAGACGGCCGCCATTTGCCGCGACAAGGACGGCCCGGTCGGCTACGAGATCAACCTCAACCGCTAATTTCTACCGCCATACCCCACCGTGCCCGCTAGAGCAGATCGCGGCCGACATCTGCGCCATCGAGAGCGACATCCTCTGGAACCTGGCGGAGGTGACGGGCGGGGCGGCCGCCCGATGACTCGAAATGTCGGCACTGGCGCGGATCTGCCGACGTTTTGCGCCCGGTCGGGATTCCGATACGAAGCGTCGGGACTTGCACTTAACCCCCGACGTTTCGTATCGTGCTGCGCACCATGGCCAGCAGCCGCGACAGTCAGGCGCTCCGGGTCATCCGACGATTGGGCATCGTGCGCCCCATCGACCTGCAAGCGCACGGAATCCCACGGAATGAGCTCTACCGGCTCGTTCGCAAAAGGCTGGTCGAGCGCAAAGCCCGGGGCATCTACGCCGCGAGCGAACATCCCATCACCGCGGAACACACGCTCGCCACGGTCGCCAAACAGGTTCCGGGCGGCGTGTTCTGCCTGCTGACGGCGCTGCGCTTCCACGAGCTGACGACACAGGCCCCGGCAGAGCTGTGGATCGCGCTGCCCGAGAAGGCGCGCAAGCCCAAGCTCGCCCATCCGCGGCTGCGGGTGACGCGATTCTCGGGACCGGCGCTGACCGAAGGCATCGAGACCCATCGCGTAGAGGGCGTCGGGGTTCGCATCTACTCGGCGGCCAAGACCGTCGCCGACTGCTTCAAATACCGCAACAAGGTGGGCATCGACGTCGCCGTCGAGGCGCTGCGCGATTTCAGCCGCCACCACCGCGGCGGCGCGACGGACCTCGCCCGCTACGCCCGCATCTGCCGCGTGTCGCGCGTGATGCAACCCTATCTGGACGCGACCGCATGACCGACGGCAAGAGCAACCTGCCCGCTTCCGTCGCCGCGCGGCTGCTCAACCGCGCGAAGCAGACAGGCGACGTCTATCAGACCCTGCTCACGAGCTTCTGCTTCGAGCGGTTTCTCTATCGACTCGGGAAGTCCGAAGCAAGCGAACGCTTCGTGCTCAAGGGCGCGATGCTGCTGCGCCTCTGGTCGGATCAACCTTACCGTGCCACGCGCGATCTGGACCTCCTGCGCCGTGGCGAGCGCACGTTCGACGCCATCCGCAGCGACATTCGGGCAATCTGCGCCGTTGCGGTCGCGCCGGACGCCGTGAGCTTCGACGCCGATGCGGTCGAGATCGAGGCGATTCGCGCCGAGGACGAGTACGCCGGCACCCGGGCCAGACTCCCCGCGCGCTGCGGCGCGGCGCGCCTCTCTCTGCAGATCGACATGGGGCTCGGCGACTCGGTGTGGCCCGCGCCCCGCTCGTGCGAGTATCCGGCGTTGCTCGACTTTCCGCCGCCTACGGTGTTGGCGTATCCGCGCGAAGCGGTCGTGGCGGAGAAGCCCGAAGCGATGGTCGTCCTCGGCGACCGCAACAGCCGCATCAAGGACTTCTTCGATCTCCACCACCTGGCTTGCCATTTCGAGTTCGACCGACAGACTCTCGCGGAGGCCGTCCGACGAACGTTCGCGCGACGCAAGACACCCATTCCAGTGGAACCGCCCATCGGGCTGACGCCCGCCTACTGGACGAATCCATCGCGTCCTGCCCAGGTGCGCGCGTTCACGCGCCGCGCGGGGCTCAGCCTCGTCGGCGAGCCGGGCGGCGAGTTTGCGCGCGTGCTCGGCGAGTTCCTTCTGCCCGTGCTCGAAGACGTGCGCAGCGGACTACAGCGTGAAGGCACCTGGTCGCCGGGAGGTCCGTGGCAGCCTACCGAGAAATCGGCGCGATGAGACCCGATTTCATGCTGCTCTTCGCGAATGCTGCCGACTCGCTCGCGTACATCCACGCCCAGGGCGGACTAACGTTACTCCGGGTCGTCGGCCGAGCGAGGTTCGATCAGGACCAGAAAGGCCGTCGTCCGTCGCGAGTTGCGCCACGCTCGACCGCTCCGCCGACAGATCTCGTAACTCTCTTCGAGCAGGAGGCCAGGTAAGCCGAGAGACTGCTGCAGCCGGTCAGCGACGAAAGGTCGGGGCTGCCCCAGGCTCCGACATTATCTACGTCGCCTTCTTCCGCTCCATCAACGTCACGTGAAACCCGAACCACTGCTCCGGATCGAGCACGAGCTGATGCACCGGCGTATGCGCCTCCGCCGCGTTCCCCTTCGAGCTGTCGTACTCGAAGAAGATCCGGAAGCCGCGGGCGACGAGCCAATCGCGCGCCGCGTTCGCGTCTTCGATC
>JANLTC010000056.1:0-24803 GCA_031362725.1 Deltaproteobacteria bacterium
TGCCGAGTTTCTCCCGCCCTCTACTCCCACAACTGCCCCACGACCTTCGCTCCGAAACGGCGAGCGAGTCCTGGGTCACTCTCCTAGCTTCGTGGGCCATCGGAGAGGTCGGAGACTGATGTACGAGTGGATGAGATCGGAATGATGGACGCTGCGGAGCGATTCGGAGACATCCGGCGCGGCGCCCGACCGCACGCATGTGAGCGCTTTGCAGCTGCGGCCGCGATCCTCCTGCTGCTCGCCGCGTGCGGACGCTCCGCGCATCCCGCAGAGCCGCTCGCGCCCGTACTCTTGATCGGCATCGACGGCCTCGAGTGGTCGGTGCTGCATCCGCTGCTGCGGGCCGGCAAGAGCCCGCATCTCGCGGCGCTCATGCAGCGGGGTTCGTTCGGCAAGCTTGCGACGTTCCAGCCCACCCACAGCCCGGTGATCTGGACGAGCGTCGCCACCGGCAAGTCGCGCAAGCAGCACGGTATCTTCGGCTTCGTCGACGGCGAGCGCGGTGTCTACACGTCGGCGCGTCGCCGCGGACGAGCGCTCTGGAACATCGCCGACCGCTATGGGCTCAAGAGCAACGTTTTCGGTTGGTGGGTCACCTGGCCCGTAGAACCGATCGCCGGCGTCATGGTCTCCGCCACAAGCGCCGGCGGCCGCATCGCGAACAACTGGAAGGGCGCGCTGATCCCGGGCATTCCCCAGCAGGTCCATCCGCCCGAGCTGACGGATCGCGTACTCGCGATCGCGCTGAACGCTTCCGCGCCCGATCGGGTCGCGAAGATCGCCGAGCGCGAGATCATCGGCGCGCTGCCGCGCGACCTCGACGCGAACGAGCGCAACCTGATCGACCAAACGCTCTGGTCGATCGCATCCGACGAGACCTACTTCGAGATCGCGAAGGAGATCCTGCCTGAACGCCCGGCGGACCTGACGATGCTCTACTTCGGCGGTCCCGACGTCGCTGGCCACCGATTCTGGCGTCACTACCGTCCGTGGGAATTCGCGTGGTCCGGTTCGTCGCCGCAGGCCGACGCGGCTCTTGCCTGCACACTGCCACGCTACTACCAGTGGATCGACCGCATGGTGGGGGAGATTGTCGCGCTGGCGGGCGACCGGACAACCGTGCTGATCGTCTCGGACCACGGCATGCATGCCACCGCGACGCAGGAGCCGAACGCGCATTACACCACAGGGGATCATCAGGATGCGCCACCCGGTGTGCTGATCGCCGCCGGTCCCGGCATCGTGAAGCGGGGCGGATACGAGGCCTTCCTCGCTTCGGGCGAACTCGAAACGCGTGGCAGCGTCTACTCGGTGGCGCCCACGGTGCTCGGCATTCTCGGCATTCCGGCGGCGCGCGACATGGAGGGGTCTGCAGACCGCGGGCTGTTCACGCCCGAGGCGTGGACGCGCATCGCGAAGCTCGAGCCCGTGGACACGCACGACGAAGGCTTCCGCGAGCCGGAGATCGTCGAGGTGCCGGCGGACAGCGAAGCGAAGTTCGTCGAACGCATGACCGCACTAGGCTACATCCTCGAACCCGACGCTCCTGAGAAGGACACGATCCTCGTGGATCCTGATCGGTTCCAGATGAAGGTCGATCCCGAAGCCTCGCATCCCTGCTATTGAGACGCCGCGGGACAGTCGACAGGAGCCGAATGCAACCGCGTCCCGCTCCCATGGAAGTAGAGAAGGTCGACTCCGCCAACAGAGCGCGCCTGGCCGCGTTTGCGCTTGTGACGGTCCCCTACGCGCTGCTGGTCCATCGATTCAACTTCGTCTGCGACGACGCCTACATCTCGTTCCGCTACGCGCGCAACTTCGCCGCGGGCTTCGGCCTCCGGTACAACCTCGCCGACCAGCCGCCCGTCGAGGGTTACTCCGAGTTTCTCTGGGTGGTCTGGTGCGCTGCCTTCGAATGGCTCGGCGTCGACGTGACCGTTGCTGCGCGGATGACGTCCGTCGTCTGTGGCCTGCTCACGCTGTGGTGGGTGATGCGCTTCGTCGAGAGGCGATTCGGCCTCTCGCCGTGGCGCGCGGCGCTGCCAACCGCATTCCTCGCCACCTTCCCGCCGTTCGCGGTGTGGTCCACGAGCGGCCTCGCGACCGTACCGTTCGCGTTCGGGCTGTTCGCGATGTTCGACGCGCTGCTGCGCGAACCGGAGCGACCACGATGGAAGTCGGCGGCCGTCTGGGGCGTGCTCGCGGCAGGCCTGCGCGCTGACGGAGCGCTTTTTGTCGGCATCGTGCTCGCCGTCGCGGGGGTTGGTGCGCTGGCGCGGCGGAACACCGGGGGCTTGCGCGCTGCCTCGCTGGCTGGCGTCGCGGTTGCGGTCGCGGTCGCGCTGCAGCTGGCCTTCCGCCTGTCGTACTACGGCGAATGGGTCCCGAACACGGCGCTCGCCAAGGTCACGTTTTCGAGTCTCGCCCTCGAGCAGGGGCGCAACTATCTGCTCGTGATGGGACTCACGTTCCCGGCCTTCGTGCTGATCCCTCTGCTGTCAGTTGTGTGGACTTGGGCGACGGGGCGCTCCGCCCTGGCGACGCTCGAGCTGCTGGCGATCCCCGTCGGTGTCGCATGCTACGTCGGCCTCGTCTCCGGCGGTGACTGGATGTGCATGGCGCGCATGCTGATCCAGTCGGTTCCCTTCCTCGCCGCACTGCTCGCAGTTCCGCTACACGATCTCCCGTCCCGAGCGCCGGCCTTGCGCGCCCTATCTCTCGCATTGCCAGTCTTCGTGACGGCGATCTCGGTGCCGCCCGCGTTCGACCGGCACCCGGTTCCGGACTCTATCCGCTACCGGTTTCGGATCCGCGCCCCGATCGCGATGAGCGAGTACCAATTCTGGGCGTTGGAGCGCGATCGCACCCAGTGCTGGGCGGTGCTGGGGCACACGCTCGCGCAGCTCGCGGATCCCGACGCCAGTCTCGTGATGGGACCGATCGGTGCCGTCGGATACTACTCGCGGCTCAAAATCTATGATTCCTTCGGTCTCGTCAACCGTGAGGTGGCGCGCCGCGAAGTCTCCGATGCAGAGGTCCGCAATCCCTGGCGGCCACCGGGGCATCACAAAGGCGTGTCGAAGGAGTTCTTCCTGCCGGAGCGCCCTACCTATCTGGCTGCGGACCTCGTGAAGCAGCCAATCGTGTCCGACGAAATCCCCGGCTACCGGACTGTGTTCCTGACCCTGCCGGCGGTGAAGGTGCTCGGCGCTACACGGGTCCTCCGGTTGCTCGAGCGCATCGACCCCTGAGTGACCAGCCAGTGCCCCGACGCGAGCGCGCCCGCGGGCTAGCGGACATAGCCAAGAGACTTCAGCTGCTCGACGTCCTCGGCATCGATGCTTCCGGCCGCTACGCCATACACTCTCGCGAAGCGCTCGGCCGCCGCGACTTGGGAGGCGAGCCATCGGTCCAGCTCCGCGCGCAGATCCCGGGGAATCCGCCCGAGGCTCTGCGTCTCGCATGCGTCCTTTGACAGATCGAAGGCCTGCTCGTCACCGGCCATTCGAATCAACTTCTTCTTGTCTTGTCTGACCATGGCGTAGATCTCCGGGGCGTCAGGCTGCCAGACGTAGCGGATCCGCTCGGAAGGAACCCCGCGGTGCACGGGCTCCGTAGGGCCCGCGAAGTACGGCGCCAAGGAGACGCCATCAGCCTTCGGAAGGGGCGGCAGGCCGAAGAAGTCGAGAAGGGTCGGCGCCACGTCCGCGAGGCCGACGACGTCGTCCACAGTGATCGACGGCAGCGCTCCATCGGCCCAGAACACCAGCGGAATGTGAATCTGCGACTGGTAGAGACTGGTCCCGTGGCCGTCGACGCCGTGGTCACCGAACGACTCTCCATGATCCGAGACGACCACGATCAGTGTATTGGACGAGAGGCCCCGTTCCGCCAGGGCGACGAGCAGCTCGCCGAGCCTCCCGTCGGCGTCTTGTACCGCGAAGTCGTAGCGGCGGTAGCCCGACGGCGGCTGCAGATAGCGGTCTTCGCGCCAACTATGGACCTCCATCGTGTGCACGTAGGCGAAGAAGGGCGTCTCCGGCTCCTCGGCATGCCACGCGAGCATGGCTTCGTTGAGCTGACTCGCGGCGGCATGCCGCAACGATCCTAGGTGATCGCGCCAATGACCGGGCAACATGGCAGTGTCGAAACCACGCTCCAAACCGGACAGCGTGCTTCCCAGCGGACTCGCGGAGAACGATCCCGTGCGCCACCCGGCGTCGCGAAAGCGCTCCTGCACCACGGGAACCCGCGCGGGGAGCCGGTCGGCGTAGGTGGATGCGCCGACACGGTGCGCGGTTGGCCACAGCCCCGTCATCAGGGTGGGAATGGCTGGCTTGGTCCAAGCCGACGAGCTGATCGCGACGCCGAACTGTGCGCCCTCGGTGGCCAGACGGTCGACGTTCGGTGACACGCCGAGCACGTCGCTTCCATACGCGCCCAGATGATCCGCCCGCAGTGTATCGACGAGATACAGGATCACGTTCGGCGTCTGCCCGCGCACGCCGAGCGACGTGATGCGCGGGGCGCCGAACAGCCCAACGCCCGGCGCGTCGCTGCGCAGCTCGACCTCCACGGCGTGGCCAGCCCAGCGGGTGAGACGAACTTCGCGCCGCGCCCAACTGGAGCCGTTCCCCTCCACCGTCGAGACCAATTGCGCGCCTGCGTCATCGTTAACGAACACGCTGCGGATCCCGCCGCCGACCGAGCCGTCGTACCACGAAAGGATCGACTCACCGGGTGGCACGGTCACGGGGATCCGGACGCTGCTACCGCCGTGAACGAACCAGGCCGGGTGAATCACATCATGCAGCTCCGCACCGATCGTGCCCGCCGCGGCAGAGCTGTAGAGCGCGGTCGGTCCCTCGATCCGGATCTCCTCGATGCGAACCGTGTCCGCCACATCTAGCGGCAACGTGATCTCGAGACGCGAGAGGAACGAGTCGGGGCGCCGATCGTCTGCCCAGTTCTCGCGGAGCACCGCCCCGATGTCCGCCGTTATCACCACGGGAGTGTCGGGCGTGCTGGGTTCGTCGAGACTGAAATAGAGGGTGCGAAAGGCACGCAGCCGATCGTCGATCACGGGAAACGGAGACGGCACGACCTCGAGCCTGCGCAGCCCCGTCGAGCGGAGCACGATTCGCAGTCGCGTTGCCTCCTTCACGACCGGGATCAGCGGGGGGCTCACGAGTCGAATTCGATCGGTCAGCCGGGAGCGTTCCCAGCCCGCGATGTCCTTGTCGGTCCAGCGCACCAACACGTCGCCGGCCTCGGGTGGCTCGCCTCGCACGTCCCCCTCGAGGTTGACGAGTTGGATCGGTGGGAGAACGGGCGCTCTCCAGGAGGCGAAGGCGAAGCTGCCGCCCGGATGCGCGCGCGCTCCCACGAACTGACGCGCGCGACAGGCTTCGGTCGCGAACCCGCGAACCGGGGAATCCACGTAGGTATCGCCACCGTCGCGCGATCCGCACGCGGACAAGAAGATGAGGAGAAAAATCCTGCCGGCGCGCGGACTCGCCATCCTCGCCGTCATAGCGGACCTCACAGAGTGGCGCCGCCTTGCCCAAGGGCGCGGCGGATCGTTCTTCGGCCAGAGCCGCATTCTGCGCGTCGGCGTTGCACCTGCAGACTGCACTTGCCCCTTCTTCGTAGAGAACCGAGATCGCCCGAGAGGGCGGTGGGAGTGCGTCATGGGGAAGCGGAGATCATTTTCGGACGGGTACCGCGGAGGGGGGCGAGTTCGTTGGCAAAAACAACAAGCGCATCCGTGCGTGCGTCAAGCAATGAGCGGGACCTGACCGAGACAGCTTTGCGAGCCTGGTGCAGCAGGCCGAGATCGACGCCGGTCGGGACTCTTTACGGGGCGCTGAGCGCCGCGGAGCGAGAAGCGCTGGACGCACATGCGTTGCTTGATCGCGGCGACTGGCGAGTCGCGCTTTGCGTCTTGCGGCGGGCGTAGATCGCACGAGCCTGGAGGTCTCGCTCTAGTCGATGCGATACGGGACGTAGCGCTTGAGCCGCAACAAGGGCGCCTCGAGCGTGGCCCACGAGAGTCGCGCCAGCGCGTAGGTCATCCCGATAGAGAGCAACCAGTAGAACGGCACCGCGACCGGGAACCATCCCGGATGATTCGCCGGCGTGAAGAAGCTCAGCGCGACGACGCCGATGAAGAAGTGGAACAGATACATTGCGTAGCTATAGGTGCCGAAACTTCGCAGCCAGCGCATCTCGAAACAGCGCGCGCGAAGCGAGCCGGCCGGTGCCGTCAACACCGAGACGAGCAGCGATCCGTAGAGGGCGCAGAGCAGCGAGAAGCCTACGGTCTGGATCCACGGGCTGCCGAGGAATCCGAGCGCAATCGCCGCCTGTGCGTCGGGGCCTGCCGCGCTGGCGGCTGCATCGGGTGACGTGCTGCCCCAGAACCGGACGGCGGCGTAGAGCACTGCGAAGAGCGTCGCCGACACTGCGAGCGTGACGCGGGCCGGGCGGGCTAGGCGGGTCAATCCCCCTGGTCGCGCGGCCACGATCGCGATCGCGGCGCCAGTTGCGAGGGTGTCGAGACGACAGGGCGTGAGTACGTAGGCGACGAGCGGGTTCGCGCCCGACGCCACGAACGCAACCCGGAGCGCGAGCGCGGTCGCAGCCGTCGCGGCGCAGATCGCGAGCAGGCGCCGATCGTCGGCGTGTCGCACGACCCACGGCCAGATCAGATAGAACTGCTCCTCGATCGCGATCGACCAGGTGATGCCGAGCATCTGGTGCTCCCAGGCTTGCACCCATGCAGCCCGGAAGTTCGACAAGTAGAGCCAGTACCAGATGCCGTTGCGCGACGCGCCTGGATTCCAGAAGTCGTTTGCGCTCTCGAAGATTGCAACGTGCGGGACGAGCCACAGGAAGAACGCGAGAACCGCGTAGTAGAGCGGGAAGATCCGCAGGAAGCGGCGCGCATAAAAAGACTGGTAGTAGCTGCTGCTGCCGCGAACCCGCAGCAGGATCCCGGTGATCAAGAAGCCGGAGAGGACGAAAAAGAGATCGACTCCCGACCAGCCGATCGACGGCACGATCGTCAGGGCGATGTCGTAGCGCGTCCGCGCCAGACCGTAGTGCGTCGTGTGGTAGAGCATGACCAGCAGAATCGCGAGGCCACGGAGGCCATCGAGGCGCGGGTCGCGGGATTCGCCGACCGAACCGATCTTCGCTGCCACTACTTGACCGGGCATGCTCACGGGCGCGCGAGGATTACAGGGCAGCACCCGACCGTCGAGCAGCTTGGGCGCCCGGTACGCCGAGGGAATCGATCGCTGCCCCGTTGGCGGGCAAAGGCTGCTGCGCGCGGTCGGGTGGGCCGCGCCAGCGCGGCGCTCGGGACCCCTCCAGAGCTCGTGGGCAACTCCACGCGGCCCGAGCCCTTCGGAACTGCTCCGCCGCGGCGTTCATAGCGGGCGGCACTTTTCCCATGGGAGGGGAATTTCCCTTCCCTCTGCCCGGACAGGCGATCGCAGTCAACATCGGGAAGAACGCAATAAAGATCATGTATTTCAATTGTTTACGCTGTTATCACGGAATCGGTAGAGTTGGTATCCGTGTTGCAATGGTAAGTGGCCATGGCGTGTGCAGTGGGTGCCCCGCCTACAAGGACAAACTGGAGAATTTCACATGCGTAAGTTGTTGAGCATTCTTGCCGCGGGCGCTCTGACGCTGGGCGTCGCTGGTCAGGCACACGCGGTCGCTCTCGGATTCACCGGGACGTTCACGCTTCAGGTCGCGACTCTCTTGACCTCGATCCCCGGCACTGGCACGGCGATCGTCAACGGTTCGGGCGCTGGCGGCCACTTGACGGGCCTCAATCTCGCCGGTGGCGAGTTCGCCACGATGGGATTCGTCCTTCCGGTGACCGATCCGGCCGTCTCCCCGATCAAGGGCATCCAGGTCACCGTGATGAACGGCGCCGGCGCGTTCGCTGGTTCGGGTGGTGCTGGTTTCGGCGGCAGCATGCCGCTGCTCGGCGTCGCGAAGGTCTGCCTCTTCGGCGCATGCAATGCGTCCGGCGCCCCCATGACCACTTACAGTCCGGGCAGTCCGTTCCCGGGCGCCAACATCGGCGTTCCGCTGACGGTGATCGGCGTGGGCGGCGGCGCGGCCGTTGCCGCACTGGTGAACGTGACCGTCATCGGCGCTCCGTGGACCACGGGCACCGCGGCGGTCGGCACGATCACGGTGATGGGCGGCGTGTCGCCGCTCAGCAACACGGGCGCTGTCTCGGGCAACGTGACGCTCGTGACTCCGGTCTTCATCTCGACCAACATCCCGGCGTCGGCCGTCGTGCCCAGCTTCGGATTCCTGAACCTGCACTTCGTGCCGGAACCTGGCACGCTGGTGCTGCTCGGTTCGGGCATTGCGGGTCTGGTGGCATTCGGCCGCTCGCGCCGCAGCTAATCGCTCGGTTCGTCTGATCCTGATGGGGCGGTCACTCGCAAGAGTGACCGCCCTTTCTCTTTCCGCGCACTACCGACTCCGGTAGTTCATGAAAGTTTGGCTGGTCCCACGAGTTTCCCACGACTTGGGAAAGTTCCTTCCACCAGTTGCACGAGGAGCGCTCGCCTGGTGGCGTGAGACGCTGGGAATAGCTTTGTGAATCAAGGTGTTGGAAGATCGTTCCGATTCCGCGCGAGTTGGTCCCCGGGTTGCTGGGGAGAATGGTGAGCGGACGCCGCTGGTGGAGTCGCGTCAGCGGAGCAGTGGCCGGACCGAGAACCTGGAGAACTTCGAAATGCGTAGGGTCTTTGGCATTCTTGCATCGAGCTTGCTGGCGCTGGGCGTCGCCAGCCAGGCACACGCGGTCGCGCTCGGCTTCACGGGAGCGCTGTCGCTGAACATCGCATCGCTGGTCACCTCGATCCCTGGTGCCGGCACGGCGATCATCAACGGTTCGGGTGCCGCGGGTCACCTGACGGGCCTGAATCTAGGCGCGGGCGCCTTCGCCACGACGGCGTTCGTGCTTCCGGTGACCGATCCCGCCGTTGCTCCGATCCGGGGTGTCGAGGTCACCGGGGCGAACGGTGTTGGCGCGTTCGCCGGCATTGGTGGCGCAGGCTTTGGCGGCGCCATGCCGCTGTTGGGCGTTGCGAAGGTGTGCCTCTTCGGTGCGTGCAATGCGATCGGAACGACGGGCTCTCCGTTCCCGGGCGCAAACATCGGGGTTCCGCTGAGCGTGATCGGCGCGGGCGGTGCTGCTGACGTCGGTGCGCTCGTGAACGTGACGGTGATCGGCGCTCCCTGGACCACCGGTACCGTGTCGGTCGGCTCGGTCACGGCGATGGGGGGCGTCTCGCCGCTCAGCAACACGGGCGCGCTCTCGGGCAGCGTGACGCTCGTGACCCCGATCTTCATCTCCACCAACATCCCGTCGTCGGCCATCGTGCCGAGCTTCGGATTCCTGAACCTGCACTTCATTCCGGAGCCCGGCACGCTGGTGCTGTTCGGTTCGGGCATTGCGGGTCTCGTGGTGTTTGGCCGCTCACGCCGCAGCTAGTCAGTCGGCTCGTCTGATCCCGAAGGGGCGGTCACTTGCAAGAGTGACCGCCTTTTCTCTTTCCGTGTGCTCCGAAGTCGCATGGGCCGTGATGCTGAGGACGACTACATTCCTCGCGCCATGAAACCGGGCGACGCAGCGCACTCTGTCAGCGGCCCGGGCCGTGAAGGCTGGCTCAGCGGAATCTTCGCGATCGACCCACGCGGGCTAGCCGCGATGCGCATCGGCGTCGGCGTGACGCTCGTCGTCGACCTCTCCGCCCGCACCGATCACTTCCGAGCGCTGTACACGGATGCAGGCGCCTTCCCAATGCGCCTGCTCGATCCGTGGATGCGCGAGACCGTCCTCCCCCTTCATCTGCTCTCGGGATCCTACGCCTGGCAGGCGCTGCTCTACGTCATCGCGCTCGGCGCCGCGATTGCGATGGTCGTCGGCTGGCGCTCGCGCCTCGCGACGCTGATCTCGTGGGCGCTGCTGGTTTCGCTGCATGTGCGCAATCCGATGGTGCTCAACTTCGGCGACACGATCCTGCGGGTGGCGCTCTTCTGGGCGATCTTCCTACCTCTCGGTAGCCGTTGGTCGCTCGACGCGAACCGAAGCGGACCCGAGATGCCGCCAGAGAAGCCGCTCCATTCGATCGCGGGCGCCGCCTATCTGCTCCAGATCTGTTTCGTCTACTTCTTCACCGCGCTGCTGAAGAACGGCGCGGACTGGCACGAGACGGGGCTGGCGCTCTACTACGCCTTGCACCTCGACTACTGGGCTACGCCGCTCGGCGTCTGGCTCCGCGACTTCGTCCCGTTCACGATCCTGATGGCCCGCGCGACACTGGCGCTGGAGCTGATCGGTCCGTTCCTGCTTCTCGCGCCGCTGTGGTGGGTGCGTACCGCTGCTGCGCTGTCATTCATGGCCTTGCACCTCGGGATCGCCGCTTCGCTCGAGCTGGGGGTCTTCCCGTGGGTCGACGTCGTGATCTTGCTGCCGTTTCTTCCGGCGCGCTTCTGGGATGAGATCGAGCGGGGGCTGTTCCGGGCGAGGTCCTCCGCGGTTCCGCGCGACGAGGTGGCGGGCATCCGGGACGAGCGCCGCGCCGTCGCGTCCCGGTCGCCGCTGCATCGGGCCGGCGAGGCCGCACTGGGCGTCATCCTGCTCTACGTATTCGCCAACAACGTGCAAAGCGTATGGCCGGCGCTCGCGGTTCCGGACTCGCTCACCAGGGCGGGGCAGTGGCTCTCGATCAACCAGAAGTGGCGGATGTTCACGCCCAACACGCCGCGCAACGACGGCTGGTTCGTTCTCGTGGGGCATCTCGCCGACGGCACGACGGTGGATCTGATCTCGCCCGAAGTGGAGCCCCGCTTCGACAAGCCGGTGAACGTCGCGGCTCGGCACACGTCGTTCCGCTGGGCGGCTTTCTTCTACCAGATGAGCGATCCGACCACCAACGATCCGCTGCGCCGAAACTGGGCCCGCTGGCAGTGTGGAGACTGGAACCGCCGCGCGCTCCCGGCGCGCCGCCTCGAAACGCTGGAGATGTGGTTCGTTTTCGAGCCGACGCCACCGCCCGGTGTCGATGTCGAACGGAAACGACAGCACCTGCTGGACTTCGGCTGCGCGGCTCCGCGTGCCTCGGCTGCGCCGAAGCCACCCGCCCCCTAGTCCTGCGGAATTTCGCCGCTCGCCTTCGGCTCGCTACGCGGGACGGCCTTGTGACCTCGCCGCTCGCCGTCGGCTCGCTACGCGGGACTAGACAGTCGCGTTGCGGATCGCCGTGCGGATCAGCTTGGCGAGCCGATCTTCCGGAACGTGGTTTCGAGTGCTGCGCGTCGGCGGTGACGTTCGATCGCCAGCTCGATCAGCCGATCGAGCAGCTGCGGGTACGGAAGTCCGGTCGCTTCCCACAGACGCGGATACATCGAAACCTCGGTGAAGCCCGGCAGGCTGTTCAGCTCGTTCAGGAAGAACTTGCCCGTGCTGCGTTCCAGCAGGAAATCGACGCGGCCGAGCCCGGCGCCTTCGAGCACGCGGTAGGCGCGAATCGCGAGGTCGCGCACGAGGTCGCTTTCGCTCTCCGAGAGCGGGGCCGGCACGAGTAGTTCGGTGCTCTCGTCGACGTATTTCGCTTCGTAGTCATAGAAGTCGCGACGTGTGCGGATCTCGCCGGGCAAGGAAGCCTCGGGCTCCTCGTTGCCGAGCACCGCGACCTCGATCTCGCGCGCGTCGATCGCGGTCTCGACGAGCAGTTTCGTGTCGTAGCGACTCGCCTCCGCCAGCGCGCGGGGCAGCGCGTGCAGCTTGGTCACCTTCTGGATGCCGACCGACGACCCCGAGTTCGCGGGCTTCACGAACACCGGAAAGCCGAGTTCGTCCGCGACGCGCGTCGCGATGCCCTTCGGATCGCGCGCCAGCTCGTGCGATTGCACGACGCGCCACGGCGCGACCAGCAGTCCGGCGGCGTCGAGCAGGCGCTTGGCAATCTCCTTGTCCATCTGGATCGCCGATCCCGCAACGCCCGAGCCGACGTAGGGCAGCCCTGCCAACTCGAGCAGGCCTTGCAGCGAGCCGTCCTCGCCGCCGTGCCCATGGACGATCGGAAAGAGCACGTCGACGGCAACGGCTTCGCCGCCCGCGACCGGACGCAGCGCGTTGGCAGCGGGCGTCGGCGGCAGCACGACCGAAGCACCGCGCTCCATCGCGCCTTCGAGCGACGTGCCGGGCGCGCCCATGCGCCAGACGCCGGCATGATCGATCGCAATCAGCCAGACCTCATGGCGTGAGGGATCGAGGTTGCGCAGGATCGACGTTGCCGACGCGATCGAAACCTCGTGCTCGACCGAGCGACCGCCGTATACGAGCCCAACCCGAAGCTTCGCCATCTTCAGTTCCCCCTAGTTGCGCATTCTACCGGCCCAATCGCAACGCGCAGCGCTCCCGCGAGCGGCGAGGCTCATCAGGCCGTAACCTCGCTCGCGTGCCGACGCTTCCCGCCGCGCTCGCCGCCAAAGAAGCTGCACTGCGCGAACGACTGCGCAGCGCCGGCCGCGTGCTGATCGCGTTCTCGGGCGGCGTCGACTCGAGCTACCTCGCCTGGGTCGCGAGCGACGCTCTCGGCGCCGATGCGCTCGCCGTCACGGCGGTCTCGCCGTCCTATCCCGAGAGCCATCGGCGGATGGCGGAAGACGTCGTCGCGCGCTTCGCGATCGGGCACCGCTTCGTCGACACGCACGAAATGGACAGCGACGCCTACCGCGCCAACAACCCGGACCGCTGTTATCACTGCAAGTCGGAACTCTTCGAGGTGCTCGGCAAGCTGCGCGATCAACTCGGCTTTGGCGCGGTCGCCTACGGCATCAACACCGACGACACCGGTGACTTCCGCCCGGGCCATCGCGCCGCGGCCGAGCAGGGCGTGCTGTCGCCGTTCCTCGACGTTGCGCTCTCGAAGGCGGAGATCCGCGCGCTCTCCCGCGCCGCGGGACTGCCGACCGCCGACCTGCCTTCCTCGGCATGTCTTTCGTCGCGACTGCCCTACGGCACTGCCGTCACTCCAGAACGGCTGCGCCAGGTGGAGGACGGCGAGGAGCGTCTGCGCGCGCTCGGCTTCCGCCAGGTGCGATTGCGCCACCACGGCGAGCTCGCGCGCATCGAGATCGATCCGAGCGAGCTCGCTCGCGCGCTCGACCCGCAGATGGCGCGCGCACTCGTCGCGGCGATCAAGCCGCTCGGCTTCCGCTTCGTCTCGCTCGATCTCGAGGGCTACCGCACGGGCGCGCTCAACGAGGTGCTCGTCGAGTGGGTCGAGTTCGGCGCGAGTCACTAACGGTCGTGCGCGCGACGCTGCTGGTGCGCTGCTCGGGGGCTCCGCGCGATCTCGGCCTCGACCAGGGCCGCGCATGTCGCGACGAGATTCGCGCGGATGCGCGCGCGCACGGCTGGATCGCAGCGGCTGGCCTTGCGGGCCGTTTGCGCGCACTACGACGCGACGATTCGCCGGCGCGCGCCGTGCTCGCACGCGACCTCACCCGCCACTTTCCGCATCTCGCCGAGCGCGCACTGGGACTCGCCGCCGGTGCGGGCGTTGCGGGTGCGGTGTTCTACGACGCGCTGTTGTGCGAACTCGATGGCCAAGCCGATGACGCGCTCCGCTGCGAAGGTGGCACGGTGGGCGCGGGTCTCGAGTTGCGCATCGCGTCGCCGTGGCCGCTCACGGGTTTCGTGGTGCGCAGGTGTACGCCCGACGGCGGCTATCCGAATCTCAGCTTCGCGCGCCCTGCGCACGTCGGCGGTCTGGTCGGCGTGAACGAGCGCGGGCTCGCGGGCGTCGCCGTGCCGCTCTCCGCGCCGGTCCCCGGCGAGCGTTGCGCGGCACCGGGCGTGCTGCTGCTCGATCAGTGCATCGAGCGCCTCGACAGCGTCGAGAAAGCGCTCGACTGGTGCGAACACCGGCCCGGCGGCGGCCATGCGCTGCTCACGTTCCGCGACACCGCGGGCGCCAGCGCAGCGATCGAGATCGACGGCGAGAAGCGCCAGCGCCGCGCCGCGATTCCAGCCAGCGGACCGGGCCTGGTCGTATGCGCCGACCCGCACGCCCGCACGCTCGCCATCGAAGGTGCGGGCGTCGAACCCGTTCGCGTTGCGCTCGACTCCGCGAGCTGACGTCACCATCGTGCGTCGCCTCGCGCTGCTCGCTCTGCTGCTCGCGACGACGACCGCTGCGTGCGGGTCGCGCGACTCCGCGGCTCCGGCTCCGCAAGAGTCGAGCGCTGCGGCGCCCGCAGCGCCGCTGGCCGCGATTCCCGCTCCCCCGCCGCCGACGCCACGCGAGGGTCCGCCGCCCACCGCGAAGCCGGAGATCGAGCGCGAGATGCGCGCGGACCTCGACAAGCAACGCAGTCCCTCCGACGGTGGCGGGCGCGCCTGGTTCGACCCGGGCCCACGGGCACGCGTCGTCGCGCAGTCCTCCGCTCGACTCGTGATCGTGTACGAAGTCGGCCCGCAGGGAATCGCGCCGGGCGGCTCGATCCTGCTCGAGACGAAGAAGTGGTGGTTCTGGAGCCCTGGGCAGAGCGTGGATCCGGAGGCTCCTGGCTACGTGACGGCAGAAACGAATGCGCGCGGTGTCGAGCTCTCGCTGCGCGACGTGCCGCCGACCGGGATCATCATCGAGGCAGGCGGCGTCGCGATCGAGGTGCACGGTCGATCGCTGCGACCTGGGGAGCGCGTGCGAATCACCTATGGAGCGGGTCCCGCGCAGGCGACCGTAGAGGCGTTCGCGGAGCGCGACGATCACCTGTGGCTGCAAGTCGACGGCGATGGAGACGGCGTCAGCGCGCTGGTCGTCGAATCGCCGATCGTCGACACCGAGGCCGGAACGCCTTCCCAGATCGTGCTGCTGATGCCGACGACGGCGCGCGTCGGCGAGACGGTGCGACTGCACGTCTCGGTGCTCGACGATCGCGCCAACTGGTGTCGCGGCGCGAGGGCCGAAGTCCAGCTCCAGGCGGACGCAGGACTCGAGTTGCCCGCGCAGGTCTCGCTACGCGACGGCCATGCCGAGGTCGCCACCGTCGTGCGTTCGCCGGGCATCCTGTGGGTGCGCGCCTCGGGCCTCGACGGGCGCGCCGCCCGCAGCAATCCGCTGGTCGTGTTGCCGCAGACGCCGCGTATCTTGTGGGCCGATCTGCACGGGCATTCGAATCTCAGCGACGGCAGCGGCACGCCCGAAGACTACTTCCGCTACGCGCGCGACATTGCCGGGCTCGATGTCGCGGTGCTCACCGATCATGATCACGTCGGGCGTCGTCCGCTCGATGCGACACCCGCGTATTGGGCCGAGATCCGCAAGCAGGTCGCAGTCGCAAACGCGCCCGGCCGCTTCGTGACGATTCTCGGCTTCGAGTGGACGAGCTGGATCCACGGCCATCGCCACGTGCTCTACTTCGACGACGACGGCGCCGTCATCTCGACCGCCGACCCGGCGTACACCACTCCCGTCCAGCTCTGGGATGCGCTGCGCGGCAAACGCGCGCTTACCTTCGCGCACCATTCCGCGGGCGGACCGATTGCGACGAACTGGGAGTTCGCGCCCGATCCGGTGCTCGAGCCCGTCACCGAGATCGTGTCGGTGCACGGCAACAGTGAGGCGCCCGATGCGCCGCACGAGATTCACGAGCCGGTCGCCGGGAACTTCGTTCGCGACGTGCTGCAGCGCGGCTTCCGACTCGGATTCGTCGGCAGCGGTGACAGCCACGACGGTCATCCCGGTCTCACGTTGCTCGGCAACTCGGGTTCCGGCGGTCTCGCTGCGATCTTGTCGGACGATCTCACGCGCGACGGGATTCTGGAAGCGCTGCGTGCACGCCGCGTGTATGCGACGAATGGGCAGCGGATCTTCTTGCAGACGACTCTCGGCGGCGCGCCGATGGGGTCGGTTCTGTCGGTGCCTGCTGCTGGGGATCCGGCGCGGCTGTCGGTGCTGGCGATCGGCGAGAGCGGCTTCGATCGCATCGACGTGATCCGCGGACCGGCGGTCGTTCACAGCATTCCGGGCGAAGCGCGCGTGCGCATCGGCTTCACCGAGGAGTTGCGCGACCTGCGACCCGGCGAGACCGTATACGTGCGCGCGGTGCAGAGCGACGGTGGCGTCGCCTGGTCGAGCCCGTTCTTCTTCGAATGATCGCGGCGCCGAGCCGCGGCATGCAGCCCTCCCGGAGGCGCACGTGACGCAGATTCCGGTCAGCGCGCACGAAGGGCGTTCGGCGCTGCGCGTCGCGATCGCGGGCTGGCTTGCGGTCGCGGCGCTTGCGTGCGTGCTGCGCGCTCCGGTCGCGGAGCTCCCGTTCGAACGAGACGAAGGTGAGTACGCCTACATCGCGCAACGCTGGCTCGCGGGCGACGTCCCGTATCGGGACGCGTTCGACCAGAAGCCGCCGGGTGTCTTCCTGTTCTACGCGGCGGCGTTCGCAGTGGGCGGCGAGACACCCGCCGCCGTGCGTTGGGCTGCGCAGCTCGCGACGATCGCCGCACTGGGCGCACTCGTCGCACTCGGGACGTGGCTTTTCGCGCCGGCGGTCGGCATCGCAGCGGCACTCTCGGGGTTGCTGCTCTCGGCGCACCCGAGCTGGCTCGGCAACGCGGTCAACACCGAGCAGATCGCACTCGCGCCGATCAGCCTCGGTGCGGGGCTCGCGCTGCTCGCCGCGCGCCGGCAACGCGTCTATGTTTCACTTGGCGTCGGAGTGCTGGGTGGCATCGCGCTGCTGCTGAAGCCGGTGACGGCGCCGATCGTGGCGTTCGAGATCGCGACCGCCTTGCTGCTCGCGCGTCGCAAGCGCGCGCACGCCGCTGCGGCCGTGCTCGGGATGGCGGCGCTACTCGCACCGGTGGCGCTCTACTTCGCCGCGCGCGGGGCCTTGGCACAGTTCCTCGATGCGGTCGTCTGGAACAATCTCTCGTATGCGGGCGAGACCAAGCTCAGCGCGTATCCGCTCTACTTCGCGACGCAGTTCCGGCCGACGCTGCTGCCGCTCGCGCCGCTCTATGTCGCGGCGCTCGCGGCGCCGCTCGCGCTGCTGCGCGTTGCGCGTCCGGAGGCGGGCACGCGGAGACGGCTGGCGTGGGTGGGCGCGTGGCTCGCGGCGTCGCTGCCGGCGGTCGCCGCCGGCGGCTTCTTCCGGCAGCACTACTTCGTGTTGGCGCTGCCGCCGCTTGCGCTGCTGGCCGGCATCGGACTCGACGCGATCGGCCGGATCGCGTTCGGCGCACGGCCGCTTGCGAAGTGGTTCGCGCCGATCGCAGCGCTGCTGCTGGTCGGCCACGGCGTTCGTGTCGACTGGTGGTACTTCGGTCCCGCGCGCGCCGAGTCGAAGTTGCAGCGCATCTACGGCTCGAATCCCTTCCCCGAAGCGCCCGCGCTCGGGGCCTGGATCGCGGCCCATTCGGCGACGGACGATCGCGTCTTCGTCTACGGCTCCGAACCGCAGCTGCTCTTCTACGCAGGCCGTCGCAGCGCGAGTCGCTACCTGTTCGTGTATCCGCTCAACATGCCGCTCCCGGCGGCGGCGCTGCGCCAGCGCGAGGCGCTCGCCGAGATCGAAGCGAGCCCGCCGCGGTATGTGGTCGGTGTCTTCGTCCGCACTTCGCTGCTCGAACAGCCGGGTACGCCGCCGGAACTGAAGCGCGCGCTGCGCGAGCGCGTCGAGCGCGACTACGAAGTCGCCGCGGTGTTGCCGTTCGCGGCCGACCGCAGCGCGCGCGTCCTCGAGGGCAAGCCCGCGCGCACGATGTGGAACGAGCGGCCACTCTGGGCCGGCGCAACCCCCTGGGCAGCCTTCGTCGTTTGGGAACGCAAGCCCGCGGAGCGGGCGCGCACCGAGCCGTAGGCGAGCGAAGTTCATCGAGCGGCCCGCGGAGCGGGCGCGCAGCGAGCCGTAGGCGAGCGAAGTCCAGGATGTCGAGCGCCCGGCCACTTGAACTCAGTGCTTGACGGGGTCGAGACCTAGCAGGAGTCGCGCCTGACCCCGCATCGTGGCGTCGGGATGGGTGGCCGAGAGCTCGAGCAGGACGCCCTGTCCCTCGGGACCCGCGAAGGCGAGGGCGCCGAGCGGACCGATCGAGTCGCGGCCCGCGTGCGCGAGTGCCAGCTCGCGCAGGTGGGGCACGACATCGGCGCCGAGTCGCCCCACGGCTTGGGCCGCCGCGGCGCGCACGGGCGGTTCGCGATCGAAGAGCGCGGCGTATCCGATTTCGAGCGCCGCGGGTGAAGCGGTCGGGACGAACGCCTCGACGACGGCGATGCGGACCTCGGCTGCGGGATCGCTTCGCGCCATGCCGAGCGCGCGCTCGGCATCGGGTGTCCCGAGTGCAGCGCGGGCGGCCACGGCGCGAATGCCCGCATCGGGCGCAGCGAGCAAGCGGTGCACGGTGGTGGCGTTCATGCCACCGTCGATCGCGACCAGCGCGGCCCAGGCTTCGCCTGCCAGCGGCGACTGGCTCTCGGCGACGACCGCGATCGATGCGCGCATCCCGTCGAGACGCTGTTCGGCGGCGAGCCGGATCAGATCACGGCGCAGGGAAGGGTCGCGCGCCTCGCTCTCGATTGCCGCTCCCAGCGCTGCCGCGGCCGGTTCCCGAAGCTTCGAGCCGAGTCCCGGGGTCGCGCGCAGTCGCTTCGCGGCACCCTCTGCGAGCGGCGTCGCTGCGGCCTCGACCAAGCCCGCGAGCGCTTCGACGCCGGGCGATTGCTCGCGCTCGGTCGGGTCGACGCGCAGGTAGCGTGCAAGGCGCTCGACGCTCGTATCGTCGGGATCGCGAAGGAACGCCGCGCCACGCTCGGCGACGGCAAGCGTGTCGCCATTCGGGAAGCGCTTGCGCCACAACGAGAACCCAGGCGCCGATTCGAGCGCGACGAGAACCCGCTCGCCCTTGCGAAACCGCGCCGGTCGATCGGGAGCCAGCTCTTCCCACCCGATTCGCAGCGTCTCGCCCTCGGTGGTCTTGGTGGCAACGAGATCGCGCAGTACCGCGAAGGTCGCTCCGTAGCCCTTCTCATCGATGCGGCCGACGTCCTCGACCCGCGCGACGACGGTCCGCTTCGCGCTTTCGGCGCCGGCCAGCAGATGCGCGCCGCCGGTGGCTGGCGCGTTCTCCTTCGCTGCCGGGGCGACGGGCGCACCGCACAACGCGCACCAAACGAAGACGGCGAGGGCCGCGGCTCGCGTTGCCGCGGCGCCCGCCGTCCTTCGCTGCTTCGAAGCCGATTTCGGGCCGTCGGTCAGGGCACCACCGACACGCCCGGCGGATCGAAGACCCCGTTCTGGTCGACGTCGAGGTAGAGCGCGTTGGTCGTCCCGAGCGCACGGATCCCGTTCTCGGCCGCCGTGATGGTCTCGAGCGCTACGAGGGTCGGGTTCTGCGTCAGCGAAACGCCGTCTGTCATCACCGGGAACATCGGCGCCGATACGCCCGCGGTGCCCTTCACGAGCACCACGATCCACTCGTCCGCGGCGAGGGCGGTGAGGTTCACGACCTTGGTCGTTTCGAAGCGCTGCGAGCCGTTCACCGGGACCGTCGAGACGCTGAAGTCCGCTCCCGCGTTGAGCGTGGTGGTCGGGATGGCACCGAAGAGCGTCGGCGTGCCACCGTTCGACGATGCGACCTGCGTGGACGCGTTGCGATAGATCTCGATCTTGTCGTACGGCGCCCAGAGCGGAGCCTGGATGCGGATCTCGAGATTGGCGGCGCCGTTCGTCACCGTCACCATCGTGCCGGCCTGAATCGTGGCCGGCTGCGTGCCCGACGGCACCAGGCCCGTCAGTGACGCCACACCGCCCGAACCGTCGGTCGCGAGCAGTCGCGTCTGCACGTAGATGCCCTGGCCACCGACGAGCTTGCCGGCCGTCACCGCGCGCGCGATCTCGACGTCGACGATCCCCGACGGCGCATCCGTCGACGACGGCGACCACGAGCGCGCACCACCCGAGCGCAGGTTGGTGAACTCATGCGTGTCGGTGTCGGAGATCGCAGTGGTCGGCAGGCCCTGGTTGAGCAGGTTCATCCAGATCCCGATGCGCTGCACGAGGAACTCGTTTTGCTGCGAGATCGTGTACCCGTTCCACAGCTCGAGTGCCCGGAAGTGGTGGTAGAAGTTCGCGATCGTCGGGTCGAGCCGGTAGAAGAGCGGATTCGCCGGCCCCGGATAGCCGTTGACATCAAAATCGGCCGGGTTCAGTACCGACGCCGGGGGTGTCAGCGCCGTGTTGATGCGCAGCGGAGAGAAGTGGCTGGAGATGTGGTTGATCTGGAGCACCGTCTCCTTGCCCGCGTTCTGCGGCTTGCCGACCACCGCTGCCTCGATCTGTGCCGGCGACAGGTTATAGTGGCCGTAGACCGGGAAGTCCTGGCCCGGAGGCGCCGCACCGGCGTGATCGGTCGCGCCCTTCGTCTGCACCTGCGCCAGATCCTGGCCCTGCGGGTACGCGTTGAAGTGCCCGTAGTCGAAGCTGGTGACCTCCTCGCCCGGTGTCGAGTTGACGAACGACGTGAAGCCGAACGCCGCGATCTTCGCGTCGAGGTCGGTCACCGCGGCGTGATCGGTGGCGATGATGTCGTCGACGCCTTCGCCCGCGAACGACTCGATGCGGTTCTTCTGGCTGACGCGCGAGTCCGGACTGTCGATCATGTGCACGTGATAGTCGGCCGAGATCGTGCCGGTCGTGTCGAGCACCGCTGCGACCTGGGCATTCACGTTCGTGGTGTTGCCGGCGGTGATCGTCACGTGCTGCGTGAAGAGCGAGTACTCGGTGCCGCGCGAGACCGCGACTTGGTAGGTGCCGGGTTCGAGCGCGATGTCGACGACACCGGCCGCGTCACTGTACGCGGTGCGCGTCAGCGCAGTGGGGATTCCGTCGGCGGTTCGGTCGTAGAAGACGTTCGTCCGGGTGTCGTTGGACTGGATCACCGTCGTAACGAGCGTGATCTCGGGGCTCGGATCGAAGCCCACGACACCGATGCGCGCCGGGACCGGATTGTTGTTGTGGTCGACCGCGGTCACGTGCAGCCGGCCGGTCTGGGGTAGAACGATGTCCTGCACGAAGGTGCCGCCGTTCGCGATCCCGACCGGGTGCAGCACCGGCGAGGTGCCGCTGCCCTCGTAGGGGTAGCCTTCCTTGCCGGCCGCAACCTGATAGGGGCCGGGCGGGATGCGGCTCTCGTAGCAGCCGCTCGCGTCGGTGACATAGTGCGAACGCACGATGTCGCGTATCTGGGCAGGCGGCGCCGTCGCGATGTCCCGGACCGCGACGCGCGCGCCGACGATCGGCGCATTGGTCACGGCTTCGCGGACGCAACCGCGCAGCGTGCCCTTCGCGAGGCCTAGAACGTCGACGATCGCCTCGAGCGCGTTGCCGCCGCTGCCGTCACCGACTTCGAACCAGCGTCGGAACGAGTTCGAGTCGCCTGCGGGCACGGTGAAGTTCGCCGGCCCCCCGATCAATACGAACGGAATGGAGTTGCCGTGCAGAATGAAGGACACGCCCGATGTGGTGAACGAGCTGGAGGGCGCGGGCCGCTCCGGCGGTTGCGGCTGGATCAGCGCGTAGTCGACGCCTTCGGCCTCGCCGTATCCATAGAAGCTCATCGCGCGGATGCCGACGTTGGTCAGCATCTCGCCGACGCCGACCTTGCGCGGATTCGACCCGGAGATCGGGGTCCACTGTTCGAGCTGGCCGCCGGCGTTGACGAAGTCGCCGATGTGGAAGGCGTAGTCCCCACTGGAGAGGTTCTCGATTGTCGTCGTGACCAGCATCGTGTGCGTCTGCGCATCGAGCTGGTACTCGGTGCAGCCGATCACGTCGTAGTCGGTATCGTCGGCGCCCACCGGGAACGTGGCCCCGAGCTGCGCGACCTGGGAAGAAGGGTTGACGTCGTCGAGCAGGTCGTCGGGGCCGCAGGAGCGCACGATCGCGGGCGTGCCGTCCTGCCCGTCGTTCACGATCTCGACGGTCTGCGCGTTGATCGCCTGCTCGATGGCGACCATCGGTTGGAACTCGAAGAAGTTGTCGTTGCCCTGCGGCACGCCGCCGACGACCGTCTCGGCGTCGATCAGGTTGCCGCCGTAGGTTCCGGTGAAGTGCAGCTCGCGCTGCGCGGCCTTCTGGATCACGAATCGCGCTTCGGTGTTGGAGATCAGCACGTCGCCCGGGCTGCAATGCGCCGTCGGGCCGGTCACGCACTGGGCTTGATTCGCGACCACGTCTGCTCGCGCCTTCGGCGGCAGATACTGGAAGTTGATCGGAACGGTGGCACCGATCGGATGGCCGAGACCGAGGGAGGCCGGCTCTTCGACGTGAACCACGAGCGTGTTGGAGTCGAGGAGCGGGCTCCCCGGATTGATCGTGGCTGTGTAGTTCGTGGGTCCGCCGGTGAGCTGGGCGGTGATGTCTTGGCCATTCAGCTTGACGTTCAGCGTGCCCGGATCCGCCGTCGATCCGATCTGCACGGTGATCCCGAACGAGAAGGTCGTGATCGTGGTTCCCGCGGTCGGGGTGATCGTTCCAATCAGCGAGGGACCGCAGCCAACGCCGACGGTGAAGCCAGCCAACCCGATAAACAACACCGCGCGCACGACATTCCGCATGCCCATCTCCTTCATCCGCCTTGATCCGCTGCACGAAAGCGTGCTGGGACCGGCAGTCTATGTGACAAAATCGCCACGATCCAAGGAAATCTGCCTTGTTTCGGGGAACCGAAGACGTACGGAGGGCATGGGAAAGCCAGACGGTCGTCGAGGGCGAGTTGCGGACTCGGCAACTTCCCCGATCAAGCTTGGATCCGGTCGGCTTTTATCGCCGCCCGCCGCCGCGGCGGCCGCCACCACCGCCACCGCCACCACCGCGTCGGCCGCCACCGCCGCCACTGCGACCGCGCGAGCCACCGCCGCCGGTGGGACGCGGGCTCAGGTACTCGGGCTCGGCCGGGGGCTCGCCTTCGGAGACGGTGGTCTCGGGGCGGTGTTCCCGCATGTAGGCCGCGCAGATCGCCGCCAGTTCGCGGCGCCCCTCGTCGGTCTCGCCCATCGCCTGCACGACCGGAACGAAGCGGTCGATCTTCCAGCTGCGGTCGGCCGTTGGCACGCTGCGCATCTCCTGTTCGACCTTGACCGCGAGACGCTCGCGCAGGCGCTCCTGCAGGTCCGCCTCGGTCGGCAGCCGGCGCTCGGGGATCGTGATCCGGTTCACGTTCTGCAGATACCGGAAGTTCCCGATGTCGAGCGCCGACACCAGCGACAGCGCGATGCCCGCCTTGCCCGCGCGACCGGTGCGGCCAGTGCGGTGTACATAGGTTTCGGGCTGCTCCGGCGTTGCGTAGCCGATCACGCAGGTGAGATCCGAGATGTCGATGCCGCGCGCGGCGACGTCGGTCGCAACCAGGAAGCGCACCTCGCCGGCCTTGATGCGTGCCATCGCACGTTCGCGCGCCGACTGCTGCAGGTCGCCCGAGATCTGGTCGGCGTCGAAGCCGCGCCGCTGCAGGAAGCCCGTCACGTAGCGGACGTCGTCCTTGGTGTTGCAGAAGATGATCGCACTCTCGGGATCTTCGTATTCCAGCACGCGCACCAGCGCGTGTTCCTTCTCCTGCGCGGTCACCAGGTAGAAATAGTGCTCGATCTCGGCGGGCCCGATCTGACCCTCGGAGAGCGTCACGAACTCGGGATCGCGCTGGAAGATGCGCGTCAGCGCACGGACCTTCTCGGGCATCGTCGCCGAGAACAGACAGGTCTGGCGGGCTTCCTTGGGCGGCAGGTACTTCTCGATCTCGCGCATGTCGGGCCAGAAACCGAGCGACAGCAACTCGTCGGCTTCGTCGAGCACGAAGAACTTCAGGTGCTCGAGCTTCAGCCGGCCGTTGCCGAGATGATCGAGGATGCGCCCGGGCGTGCCGACGACGACGTGCGCGCCCGCGGCGAGCCCCTCGTTCTGCGGGCCGTAGCCGACGCCGCCGTAGATGGGCAGGCAACGCACACCCTTGTGCTTGCCGATCGTGATGATCTCGGTCGCGACCTGATTGGCGAGCTCGCGCGTTGGCGCGAGTACCATCGCCTGCGTCGCTGCGAGCTCGGTGTCGATCGTCGCGATGATGGGGATGCCGAAGGCGCCGGTCTTGCCCGAGCCGGTTCGCGCCTGCACGAACAGATCGCGATTCGCGAGCATGAACGGGATCACCGCGGTCTGGACTGGCATCAGCGACGACCAGCCGAGATCGCGGATGCCGGCCAGGACATTCTCGGGAAGCGCAGCGAAGACTTCGGCCGCGGAAGGAGCGGTGGGAGGCGCCGGAGCGGACTCGGATCCGCCATCAGATTTGGTTCCCGGCGCGGAACCTTGCGTGGATTCAGCCATTTGGCGCCGCAGGCTAGTCCTCACGGCCAAACGCAGCAACCGGGTCTTATGAAGATCGCCGCTCGCCGTAGGCTCGCTACGCGGGACGCGAGTCGCGTTCACTAGCCCGGTCCCGGTGGAGGCCCGCGTGCGCGGGATGCTCGCCGACTTGCTCGATCTGCTACTGCCGCGCGCCTGCGCGCGCTGCGGTGGCGCGGTCGTTGGCGACGCCGTGTTCTGCGGGCGTTGCGTCGCGGCGAGAGATTGAGCGGATGATTGCGGATAAGCGGATTACGCTGAACGGTGTTGCCGTGGAAACGCCCGCGACCTTGCTAAAATCGCTGCACGGTGTTGCGGTGGACGGCAAGGCTGTGGGCCAGCCAGCGCCGACGCAG
>JANLTC010000058.1:0-22598 GCA_031362725.1 Deltaproteobacteria bacterium
CTCGCCGAAGCCCGGCACGACGTTCACGACGCCGTCCGGGTAGCCGGCCTCGCAGACCAGCTCGGCGAGTCGCAGCGCGCTGAGCGGCGTCTGCTCGGCGGGCTTGAGCACCACCGTGCAGCCCGTCGCGAGCGCGGGGCCGAGCTTCCACGCCGCCATCAGCAGCGGGAAGTTCCACGGGATGATCTGCGCGACGACGCCCACCGGCTCGCGCAACGTCCACGCGACGTGACCCGGCACCGAGATCGGGATCGTCGAGCCCTCGATCTTGGTCGCCCAGCCTGCCATGTAGCGCAGCGTGTCGACCGCGAGCGGCACGTCGGCTGCACGCGCAACGGTGACGGGCTTGCCGTTGTCGAGGCTCTCGAGCTCCGCGAACTCCTCCGCGTGCGCCTCGAGCAGGTCCGCGAGTTTCCAGAGCAGTCGCCCGCGCTCGGAAGCCGTCATCGCGGGCCACGCGCCCGACTCGAACGCGCGTCGAGCCGCGCGCACGGCGCGATCGACGTCTTCGCGATCGCCTTCGGCAATCTGCGCGAGCACGTCGCCGGTGGCGGGATCGAAGCTCTCGAAGGTCTTGCCCGACGCGGCGGCGACGAAGCGTCCGTCGATCAGCATCGACTGTTGACGCGCGACGAAGCGCTGGACCTCGGGGCGGATCGGGGCTGCGGACATCGTGCATCCTCCTTGGCGTTGCAACGCGCGATCCGCACGCCGCGCCGCCTCGCATGCTACTGGCAGTCGCGCTCTTTCCGGCATCCCAGCGCGGTTTTGACGCCCCTGCGGCTTTCCTATACGGTCCGTCTCGAAATACCTCGGGAGAGCGGTCATGGGAGTTCTGGACGGACGTGGCGCGGTCGTGACCGGCGGCGGGCGCGGCATCGGACGTGGGCATTGCCTCCACCTCGCGGCACAGGGCGCCAGCGTGGTCGTGAACGACATCGACGGCGCCGAAGCCGCGAAGGTCGTCGATGAAATCACCGCGGCCGGCGGCAAGGCGCTCGCGAACAGCGACGACATCGGCTCGCGCGAAGGCGCCAGGGCTCTCGTCGGCGCCTGCGCCGACGCGTTCGGCGGTGTCCACGCGCTGGTGAACAACGCCGGAAACGTGAAGGACCGCTCGTTCCTGAAAATGAGCGACGACGATTTCAGCAGCGTGCTGCGCGTACACGTAAACGGCACTTTCATGTGTTCACAAGAAGCGGCGTTCCGGATGCGCGACCAGGGCACCGGCGGCGCGATCGTCAACACCGTCTCCGCCGCACACTTCGGGAACTTCGGGCAGACCAACTACGCCGGCTCGAAGGGTGCGATCGCGTCGATGACCTACACCTGGGCCGGCGAGCTTTCGCGCTACGGCATCCGCGTGAACGCGATCAGCCCGGCCGGCACGACGCGCATGTCGGCGACCGCGAAGATCGGCGGCAAGACCGTCGACCTGCCCTTCCTCGACCCGGTGCTGAACGGCCCGTTCGTCGCGTGGCTGTGTAGCGACGACGCGAACTGGGTCACCGGCCAGATCTTCGGCAGCGGCGCCGACCGCGTCGTGATCGTCGAGCAGCCGCGCTATGGCACCGGCATGTTCAAGCCGGGTGGTTGGTCGGTGGAGGACCTGAAGGACAAGATGAAGAATTTCTTCGGCACGCGGCTCGAGCCGTTCGGCTTGATGAAGACGCCCTACCCGTTCTACAAGGACGGTGTGAAGGTCCAGGCCAGCGAGGCGAAGGGCGAGTAGCCATGGCGGGAATCGTGTCGTACGGCGCCTACGTTCCGCCCACACGGCTGGCGTTCGCGACGATCGCGGGCAAGCCGGTCAAGGGCGACGAGGTCACGCCCGAACGCTCCGTCGCGTGGAACGACGAGGACGCCGTCACGATGGCGGTCGCGGCCGGCATGAATTGCTTGCGCGGTTTCGATCCTGCAAGCGTCGACGCGATCTACTTCGCGAGCACCACCTACGCGTTTCGCGAGAAGCAGGCCGCCGCGTTGATCGCCAAGGCGCTCGATCTGCGCCGCGATGTCGCGACGGCGGATCACGCCGGTTCGCTGCGTGCCGGTACCGCGGCGCTGCGCGCGGCGTTCGACGCGGTCGCGGCGGGGTCGGCGCGACGCGTATTGGTGATCGCGAGCGACTGCCGCCTCGGCGCGCCCGGCTCCGGACTCGAGCGCAGCTTCGGCGACGGCGCCGCGGCGTTCCTCGTCGGCGATGCGGATGCGATCGCGACCTTCGAGGCCGCGCACTGCGTCGCCGACGAACTCGTCGATGTGTGGCGCGCCGACGGCGATCGCTTCGTGCACAGCTGGGAAGATCGCTTCGTGGTCCAGGAGGGCTACACGCCCAACGTCGTCGAAGTGGTGAAGGGGCTGCTCGCGAAGACCGGCACGACCGCCGCGGATTTCGCGCGCGTCGCGTTCTACGCGCCAGACGACCGCAGCCTCGCCGGTGTGTCGCGTGCGCTACGACTCGATGCCGCGCGGGTCCAGGATGGTCTCTTCGGCCGCCTCGGCAACGCGGGCTGCGCGTACGCGCCGCTCTTGCTCGCCGCCGCGCTGGAAACGCTGAAGCCGGGCGAGCGCCTGCTGCTCGTAAACTACGGCGACGGTGCGGAAGCGATCGCAGTGCGCACGACCGACGCCACGCTGAAGCTCGAGCCGCGACGCGGCGTGTCGTGGCATCTCTCACGACGTCGCGCCGTGAAGAACTACGACCGCTATCTCAGTGCCCGCCAGCTCCAGACGCGCGAGTACGAATCGCCGCGCGACGCAGGCCTCTCCGCGACGATCCACTTCCGCGAGCGCGAGGAAGACATCGCGTTCAAGGGTCAGAAGTGTGGCAAGTGCGGCGCCGTGCAGTTCCCGATCCAGCGCATCTGCGAGACCTGCTACGCGAAGGACGAGTTCGAGCTGGTGCGCCTCGCCGACAAGACCGGCCACGTCGTCACCTACACCTTCGACTTCTTCTTCCCGACGCCCGATCCGCCGACGATCGTCACGATCACCGAGATCGACGGTGCGCGCGTGCATCTGCAGCTGGTGAATACGACGCCGCAGCAGACGAAGATCGGTATGCCGGTCGAGTTCACGTTCCGCCGCATCCACGAAGTCGGAGGGCGGCCCAACTACTACTGGAAGGCGACCCCGCAGGAGAATCGCGATGCGTGAAGGAATCCGCGACAAGGTGGCGATCGTCGGCGTCGGCGCCTGCAAGTTCGGCGAGAACTGGGACCAGGCGCCGAGCGACATGATCGTCGATGCCGCCTACGAAGCCTACGCCGATGCCGGCATCGACGAGCCGCAGCGCCAGATCGACGCGGTCTTCACCGGCTCGATCTACTCGAACAAGGGTCCCCACGAGTGCAGCGACGCGCTGAAACTCTGGAAGCCCGTCACCAGCGTCTCGAACTACTGCGCGACGGGAACCGACGCGTTCCGCTGCGGCGTGTTCGCGATCGCGGCCGGCATGTACGACACGGTGCTCGTGGTCGGCTACGACAAACCAAAGGATCGCGGCGTCTCGGGCCCGAGCGTGATGATGAACCAGGTGCGCGATCTGCCGCAGACGCCGGCCGGCTGGTTTGCGCTCTGCGCCGCCACCTACTTCGACAAGTACGGAGCGACACGCGAAGACCTCGGCCGGATCGCCGTCAAGAATCACCACAACGGCACGCTCGCGCCGAAGTCGTTCCTGAAGCGCGAGATCACGCTCGAAGAACACGGCGCGGCGCGGATGATCTCGTGGCCCTTCGGTCTCTACGACTGCGCCGCGCAGACCGATGGCGCCGCCGCAGTGGTCCTGACCCGCGCCGATCTCGCGCGCGGCTTCCGAGATGATCCGGTGTGGGTGAAGGGCGTGACGGTGCAGGCCGGCCCGAATCCGCAGAAAGACCCGAGCAACGACTTCCTCTCGTGGAAACCGACCGGCATGGCCGCCACCGATGTCTACCAACAGGCCGGCATCACCAACCCGCGCAAACAGATCCACGTCGCGCAGGTACACGATTGTTTCACGCTCACCGAGCTGCTCTCGTACGAGGATCTCGGATTCTGCGCGAAAGGTTCCGCGAAGGAGCACATCGCGAGCGGCGTCTTCGAACTCGGCGGCGAGCTCCCCGTCAACACCGACGGCGGTCTCAAGACCTTCGGCCACCCGACCGGCGCCACGGGCGTGCGCATGCTCTACGAGAACGTGCTGCAACTCCAGGGCCGCGCCGCGAAGCGCCAGGTCAAGAACCCGACGCTCGCGCTCAGCCACAACATCGGCGGCCATCCCACCGCTTGCGGCATCGCAATCATCGGCATCTAGCGCCGCGCGGAGGCAGCATGGACTTCGAGACGATCCGCTACGAGATCGAAGGCCGCGTCGCGACGATCACGCTGAACCGCCCCGAGCGTCACAACGCGTTCAACGTCGCGATGGCAATCGAACTGCGACGCGCGTGGACCGAGGTGAAGCGTGATCCCGCGGTCGTTTGCGTGATCCTGACCGGCGCCGGCGAGCGCGCGTTCTGCACCGGTATGGACGTCGCCGACGTCGCCGACGGCAGCGCGCGCGAAGAAGCCGCGCGGATGGAACGCGAAGACGGCCGGCCGTTCTATCACTTCCTCACCGCGATCCACAACCGCTGCTGGAAACCCGTCATCACCGCGGTGAACGGCATGGTCGTCGGCGGCGGCCTGCACTTCATCGCCGACAGCGATCTGATCGTCGCCGCCGAGAACGCGACCTTCTTCGACACACACGTGAAGGTCGGCCTCATTGCGGGTCTCGAACCGGTCGGCCTCGCGCGCCGGATCCCGCTCGAAGCGGTGCTGCGGATGGCGCTGCTCGGCGGTTCGGAGCGGATGAGCGCGCAGCAGGCGCTCTCGCTGGGACTCGTCGGCGAAGTCGTACCGCAGGCGCAGCTGCTGCCGCGCGCGCGCGAGCTCGCTGCGAAGATCGCCGAGCATTCGCCGACCGCGCTGGCGCGCAGCAAGCAGGCGATCTGGGAGAGCCTCGACGTCGGTCTGCACGCGGGTCTCGATCGAACCTGGCAGCTCATCAAGGATCACACCGCGCATCCGGACCTCGAAGAGGGAACCGTCGCGTTCGTCGAGAAACGCAAGCCGCACTGGGCGCCGTACACGAGCGGCTGAACGCCGCGCGGCGTCCCGCTTCGCCGTGATACAGTCGCCCCGATCCCAGCCCACCGACGGAGACGTGTTGGCGAACGATCGCGAGGACGAAGAGGCGGCGCAGTACGCCGGCGAGCCGCCGCCGCCCGACGCGCTGGTCGGCGCGCTGGGACGCGCCCGCGCGCGCCGCGCGTCACGGCTGATGCGATCGCCCTGGTTCCGGCGCGGATTGCTGCCGGCCCTGCTGATCTTCGCGTTCATCAAATTCGTGACGCTGCTCTGCTTCGCCTACGTGGGACCGAACGAGTACGGCATCAAGATGGTGCGGGTTCCGCTGCTCGGCACGCGCGGCGTGCATGAGGAGGTCTACCGGACGGGCTTCCACTTCGTGCTGAAGCCGTTCGGAATCGAGCAGATGTACCTCTTCCCGAGCGACCTCCGCGTGCTCGATCTGACGGGCGCGCGCGAGGAAGCGGCGGCCGAGGCGCTCGTGACCAAGCCCGCGCACATCCAGACCTCGGATGGTTTCTTCGTGGACGTCGACGTGAGCGTCCTTTATCGCGTCGAAAATCCATATCAGGTCTTCACGCGCCTCGGTCCTGGAACCCTGTTCGAGGACAACGGGCTCATCCCGAAGGCAGAGCCGATGCTCAAGCAGGCGCTCGGGGTGCTCACGACCGAGCAGTTCTACAACAGTCCCGAGCGGTGGCGCGCCGGCCAGGTGGCGAAAGACCTGCTCAATGCGGATCTCCAACCCTACGGGCTGCGCGTCGAGCAGGTGCTGGTCCGCTACTTCCACTACACGCAGGAGATCCAGAAGAACATCGAGGAGAAGAAGCTCAAGGACCAGCTCGTCTTCACGAACCAGGCGCAGAGCCACGCCGCGACCGAAGGCGCGCGGCTGAAGAAGGTGGTGCAGGAAGGCGAGGCAGCGATCCGCGTGAAGCTCCAGGAAGGTCAGGCCTACCAGACCACGCGCGACTCGGATCGCGACCGCTACGTCCGCACCAAACACGCCGAAGCGGATCTGTTGATCAAGCTCGCCGAAGCCCGAAAGACGCAGCTGCGCAACGATGCGCTGCAGGGCGCGGGATCGGATCGCATGGTCGGATTGAAGATGGCCGACGTGTACAAGGGCCTCGAGGTGATCGTGCTCCCGAGCGACGGCGCCGGCGGCGTGAACCCACTCGATCTCGGTCGCAGCATGAAGCTCTTCGAGGTGCGGGGCGCAGGTGGCGCGCCGTGAAGGGATTCACGATCACCTTCGTCGCCGTGCTCGCCGTGATCTTCGGATTCTTCCCCCATTGGACCGGCCCGACCGAGGTGGGCGTGCGGACGGTGAAGTGGAGTCTGTTCGGGCAGAAGGGCGTGATGCCCGAAGTCTACGAGCCCGGCGGCATCTACTTCTTCCCTGTGCTCATCAACGATTGGCACACCTTCGACACGAAGCTCCAGAACGTCGAGATGACCTTCGATCCGGCGCGCGGCGATCGGCGCATCCGAGACGATCTGCTCTTCAAGACCATCGACGGCAACGACATCAGCCTCGACGTGATCATCTCCTACCGGATCGATCCGGCGAAGGCGCCGTTCATCCTGCAGCACGTCGCCCAGACCGATTGGGAGCTGAAGGACAACGTCGTCCGCACCGTTGCGCGCAGCCGGCCACGCGACGTGTTCGGCGAGCTCAAGACCGAGGAGTTCTACATCTCCGAGCGCCGCGACACGAAAGCCGAGGAAGCCCGGGCGATCCTGAACGAAATCCTCGGTCCCTTCGGCGTCGTCGTCGAACGCGTCTCGACGAAGGACTACCGCTTCAACCCGGCTTATCAGAAGGCGATCGAAGACAAGAAGATCGCCGACCAGGTGGCGGAGCAGAACAAATCGGCGGCGCGGGCCGCCACCGAGGAGTATCTGAAGAAGGTCGAGGACGCGAAGGGCGAAGTCGCGAAGATGGTCGCCGAGTCCGACGGCCGCTTCCGCCAGGCGCAGATCGAGGCCGACGCGTACTACCAGAAACAGCAGAACATCGCCGCCGCGATCGAAGCGGAGGGAATCGCCGAGGCGAAGGGCTTGACCGAGCTCAACAAGGCGCTCGCCGGAAGCGGCGGCGAGGTGATGGTGAAGCTCCGCATCGCGGAAGCGCTCGAGGGCAAGAAGATCCTGCTGCTGCCGCTCGCGGGCTCCGGCCTCGACCTGAAGACCACCGACATCAACCGCCTGCTCGAGCGCTATGGCCTCGACCACGCGACGCAGACCCCGAAGCCCTAGCGCGATGGGCGAGAACATCCTGTACGAAGTCGACGGCGGCATCGCGACGATCACGCTGCACAGGCCGGACAAGCTCAACGCCTACACGACCGAGATGGGCGACGGGGTCGTCGAAGCCTTTGCATCCGCGCGCGACGACGCTTCGGTACGTGCGGTGATCCTCACCGGCGCGGGTCGCGCGTTCTGCGCCGGCGTCGATCTCGAACATCTGAAGGCGCACCTGGCGGGTGGCAACGCCTCCACCAAAGCGAAGCTCGGCGAGGAAGATTTCCTGCGCAAGCTGCCGCTCGATCTGGTCGCGTTCCCGAAGCCAGTGATTGCCGCGGTGAACGGCCCCGCGATCGGCGTCGGCGTGACGATGATCCTGCCGTGCGACGTCCGGATCGCCGCGGAAGGCGCAAAGTTCGGTGTCACCTTCGCAAAGCTCGGTCTGCTGCCCGGCCTCGGCAGCACGCATCTGCTGCCGAAGCTCGTCGGACTGGCGAATGCGCTCGAGCTGGTGCTCACCGCGCGCGTACTCCTCGCCCCCGAGGCCGCCGCGATCGGACTCGTGAATCGCGTGGTGCCCGGCGCGTCGCTGCAGGCCGAGGCGCGCGCAATGGCCGCGATGATGGCCGCGTGCAAACCCGAAGTGCTCGCCGCCGCGAAGGCCGCGTTGCATTTCGGCGCGGGGGCGACGATGGCGGACGCGATGCGCAACGAGCAGCAAGCGAGCGCAGCGCTGCGCAAGGCGCTCGCAGCCGCCGCGAAGGATTCGTAGTGGATTTCGAGTTCGCTGCGGAAGAGCGCCGTTTCGAAGCCGAGGTCGAGCACTTCCTCGAGGCCGAGCACTCTCCCGACGTGATGGACGCGCATCCCGAGCAGCTCTCGCAGACCGTCGATTCGCCGGCGAAGCGCGCGTTCATGCGCAAGCTCGCCGAGCGCGGTTGGCTCGGAATGTCGTGGCCGAAGCAGTACGGCGGACAGGAGCGGCCCGGCATCTACGACTTCATGCTCACCGAGGCGCTTTCGCGTGTCGGCGCGCCGCAGCCGGGCAAGGGCGTCGGCATCGTCGGCAAGACGATCATCCGCCACGGCAACGAGACGCTGAAGCAATTCTTCCTGCCGAAGATCATCCGCGGCGAAGTCGAGTTCGCGATCGGCTACAGCGAGCCCGGCGCCGGGTCCGACGCCGCGAACATCCAGCTGAAGACGACGCGCGACGATGTGCGCGGCGGTTGGGTTCTCAGCGGCCAGAAGATCTGGACCACGTCGGCGCACTTCGCGGATTGGTACTGGGTCGGCGCACGCACCGGCGCACACAAACACAAGGGAATTTCGCTCTTCTTGATCCCGATGGACCACCCGGGCCTGACGATCCGCCCCACCTTCACGATCGGCGACGAGCGCACCAATGAGGTCTTCTTCGACGCCGTCTTCGTGCCCGACGCTTTCGTCGTCGGCGAGCTGAACCACGGCTGGACCTACATTTGCGAGGCGCTCGACCTCGAACGCTTCGCGATGATGCCGGTCGGGCCGCTCGAGATGAAGGTCGAGTCGCTCTGCGAGTGGGTCCGCACCGCGCAACGCGACGGCGAGCCGCTGCGCGCGAACGCGAAGGCACGTCGCCATGTCGCGCAGCTCGCAACGCAGCTAGAGGTCGCGCGGATGCTGCAGCGCCGCGTGATCTCGGAGGCCGTGAAGGGGGGCGTGCCGACCTGCGAGGCGTCGCAGTACAAGCTCTTCATGAACGAGTGCTCGAAGCGCACCGCGAACGTCGCGCTCGATCTGATGGGAGCCGCCGCGCAGCTGAAGCCGGGCGAAGACGGTGCGCCGCAAGGAGGCCGCTTCGAGCGTTCGTACCGCTACACCGTCGTCGACACGATCGGCGGCGGCACCTCCGAGATCCAGAAGAACATCATCGCACGCCGCAAGCTGGGGCTGCCGACCTGAAGCGCGGCGCGGGCGGCTACGGGCGGTGCGCCCAGCTCGCCGCGATGCTGACGGCGAGCGCCAGCAGCACGGTATTGAAGAAGAACGAGATGATACCGTGGACGAGTGTCACCCGGCGCATCGACGCCGCCTGCACCTGTACATCCGAGACCTGCCCCGTCATGCCGACGACGAACGCGTGGTAGAGGAAGTCCCATGTCGTGGGCTCTTCCGTCTGCGGGAATGCCAGGCCGCGCGCGTCGTCGAATCGGCCCGGGCCTGACTCGGTGCGCGTGTAATAGAGATGCGCGTAGCGGAATGCCGCGATCGTGTGGAGCGTGAGCCAGCCGAGCGGAACGCTTGCGAGCGTGAGTGCGACCCGCGCCGCGGAAGCCGGCTCCGGATCGTTCAGCAGCCCGAAGATGGCAGCGAGACAGAAGCCGATGGCGCCGAGTGTCAGCACCACGATCACGAGGATTCCCTCGTCCTCGTAGCTGGCGCGGCGCCGCATGTCGTCCGGCGTCGCACGCAAAGCGAGCAGCGCGGTCGAGACGAGATAGGTGGCGAAGAACGCGTCGCCCGCAATCACCGCGCGCAGCGACGATGCCGAACGACTTGTCGTCGCCCAGAGGATCAAGCCGAGTAGCGCCGCTGCGTAGAACCGGCCGTGGTGCATCAGATGCGACTTCAGCATGCGCCGCCGAGACTATCACGAGACCGCATCGATCCGATTGCCAACGGGAAATGCTTCGGACTAAGCTGGCTCTCCGCATCCGGAGCACCGGATCGAGCAGGAGCGCTGCGTGTGAAATCGAAGCCGTGGAGTCTTGCAACCCTGCTCCTTCTCGCGTCGTCACTTGCTTCGTGCGGGCCGTGGGGACCGAAGGGAATCATCGCGGGCGGTCCGCTGCTCGGCGCTAGCGAGCCTACGCCGAGCGACTGGTCTTTCACCGATGCCGACCCACTCGTTGCGATCGAGACGCGCGGGCGCTTCCTCCGCCACTCGGTGACGATCCTCTGCGTCGCCGCCGGCCAGAACCTCTACGTCATGGCGCGCCACGCACCGAGGAAGCGCTGGATCCAGAACCTGTTGATTGACCCGCGCGTGCGACTCGAGATCGGCGGAAAGCTCTACGAGGGACGCGCGGTGCGCGTGAGCGGAGCCGAGGACGACACGGGTATCGCTCGCGCGTTCCTCCGCAAGTACGTCGGCGTCGAAGCCGAGCATGCGCGCGCGCTCGAGGGGCCGCCGGGGCCGGGCGACGATCACGCCGAAGTGTGGACGTTCCGGATCGACCCACCGGAGCCAGCGTCGTGAAGCGATTCGGATGGATGCTGCTCACAGTAGCGCTCCTGCTCGGCGGCGGATTCACATGGGCGCGGCTCTTCGCCGGCGGCAACGTCGGCCCGATCCCGGGCGGCTGGCTGCGCGGCGAAGTCGCGACGGAACTACCCACGGACTGGAGCTTCGCGAACCGCGAGCCCTATCTGCAGGTCGAGAGCGACGCGTGGACGCTGCCGTATTCCGCGAGCGTGTGGTTCCTCGCGCATCAGGGCCGCCTGCACCTGCTGCTGCCCGGCTTCTTCGGCGACGAGCTGAAGCGGCGCATCGACGACGATCCGCGCATCCGCGTCTCCGTAGGCGGAAAGCTTTACGATCAGGTCGCCATGCGCGTGGCCGACTCGCGTGATCTCGGCACGCTGCTCACGCCCGTGATCCGCCGGCAGTTCGCGATCGAGATCTCGGGTGACGTTCGCCCGGTCGCGGGTGCGAGCGCCGCGGAACTCTGGGTCTACCGTCTCGACGATCCGCCTCGCTGAACCGCGACGGGTGCGCTGGAGTCCGATGCAAGCAACGGTTCTGCTCGCACGTCGCCCGGCGGAGGCGGACGACACCTGGCTGCGACGCTCGCTCGTTGCGCTGGCGCTGCGATTTCGAGATGCGCGCGTGCGGCTGCTGGTTGCCGATGCGGCGGCGATCACGGCGACGAGCGGCGTGCGACCTGCCCCGCCACCCGCGAGCTTCGACACGCTCGTCGTGATCGAGCGCAAAAAATCGCGCTGGAACACCGGCCCGGCGCCCACGAAGGAGCAGCGCGACGACACGCTCGGCTGGCTCCGCGGCGCGCGCGGCTATCGGGCCCTTGTGCGCGAGCCGCTCCCCCGTTCAGCGCCGCCGGCCGACGCGCAACGCAGCCCGGGCCTCGTCTTCGCCGCGACGGCGGTCCGCGCGCCGCAGATCTCGAACGCGAAATTCGACGCACATTGGCGTGACCACCACGCACCGCTTGCGCTGCGCCACCACGCCGGACTCAGCGGCTACGAGCAACTCGCGATCGAGACCGGCCTCACTGCCAACGCCGCGCCGATCGACGGCGTCGCGCTGCTCCACTTCCCGAGCCACGACGCGTTTGCCGAGCGCTTCTACGACTCCGAAGCCGGCCGCGCCGCGCTGCTCGCTGACACCCAGACGTTTCTCGATCTGCCGCGCTGCGAAGCGGCGCTGATGAGCGAGTACGGAGTGCGGTCGTGAGCGGCGCGCGTGCGCTCGGTTTCGGCGACCTGGTGCTCTGCGCGGGGACTGTGCCGCTCTCGTCGCTCCAGGAACGGATCGTCGCGGCGGCCGAGGCGGGCTTCGCCGGGATCTCGCTGTTCCCGCGCGACTACCAGCGCGCGCGCGCGTCCGGGCTCTCGGACGCCGATCTGCGCGGGCTGCTGCGCGACCACGGCCTCGCGATCGCGGAGATCGATCCGCTGCTGTCGTGGATGCCGGGCGATGCGGCGGACGCAGGCGTGAGTGACGAAGGTCGCGCGTTTCTCGCGACCGGTGAGGACGAGTTCTACGCGATTGCCGACGCGCTCGGCGCGCGCTCGATCAATGCAGCGCTCGCGGATCCTCGACCTCTCGAGCTCGATGCGGTGGCCGGCGCCTTCGCTGCTCTCTGCGACCGTGCGAACGCGCACGACCTCCTGGTGACGCTCGAGTTCTTGCCGTGGACGACGATTCGCGACGCCGCGACGGCCGCGGCCGTCGTGCAGCGCGCGGGTCGCGCCAACGGCGGCGTGATGCTCGACGCGTGGCACCACTTCCGCGGCGGTGCGGCGACCCGATCGATCCCGGCCTCGCTCGTGCTGGGAATCCAGATCAGCGACGCTCCGGCGCAGCCGGAGGCGGACCTGATCGACGAGACGCTGCACCGGCGACTCGCACCGGGCGAGGGCGACATCGACCTCGCCGCTCTGCTGCGCCATCTCGCCGCGGGCGGCTGCACCGCGCCGGTCGGTGTCGAAGTGTTCTCCGACACCTGGGCTGCCGCGCCGCTGCACGAGACGACGCGACGCATGGCGGGCGCCGCGCACCGGATTCTCGAAGCGTCGCGCTGACGCCGCGATCAGCGCGTTGCTGGCAACGCGTCGATCGCCACCCAACGCTGCGTCGCCGATGACTCGCGGATCGCGTCGAGCACCGCCATCCCGGCAACGCCGTCGACGAATGTTGCAAGCTTCGGATCGCTCGCGAGCGGCACGCCGAAAATGCGGTCGCGGAACGCTTCGTAGAGTCGGACGTAGGGGCGGAAGTCGATGCCCGACACGTGCATCTGTCCGTAGGCGGAGTCGAGGCCTTCGGGCGACGGCGGCACCGGCGCGCCGAGCGCGAGATCATCGGGAACTGGGATCCGGCGCGCGCCGCCGCGATCCGCCAACCAGACCTCGTCGCCTTGCATCCACAGCGCGCCGCGCGTGCCAGCGAACTGCGTCACCGCCAGGAAGCGGCACCACACGCTCGCCGAACTCTGGAGCATACCCTCGGCGCCGCTCGCGAGACGGAAGTGGACGGTGTAGCTGTCGTCCGCACTGCGCTCGCCTTCGGACACGCAAGAGAGTCCGGCGCTGACGCCGCTGAACTCGCCGAGCGTCTGACGAACCTGATCGATCACGTGCGAGCCGTAGGCACCGAGCCAGCCGCCACCCTGTTCGCGTTGCGCCCACCACGCGGGAACCTCGGCTTCGGGTGCGGCGAGCATCGGTGCGTAGAGTGCGAGCGTCGCGAGCCGTGGCTCGCCGATCGCGCCGGCGGCGATCGTGCGGGCGGCGAGTGCCTGCGCGGTGGCGTAGCGGAACTCGGTGCCGAGTGCGTGCACGATTCCAGCACGCTCCGCCGCCGCGAGCATCTCGCCCGCTTCAGCGGCGTTTCGCGCGAACGGCTTCTCGCAGAGCACGTGCTTGCCGGCGGCGATCGCTTCGAGCACCAGCGCGCGATGCGCGTGCGGCGGCGTCGCCACGGCCACCGCGTCGACGCCCGGCAGCGCGAGCGCTTCTGCGAGCGACGTCGTCGCGACGGGGATCGCGTGGCGACGCGCGCGCTCGGCCGTTCGGGCGGGATCGCGCCCCACGAGTGCGTGCACCGCGAAGCCCGCTTCGCGGAGCGCCCGCACGTGCGTGATGCAGCCGAAGCTGGTGCCGACGACGACGGCGCCGAGTGCCCGATCAGTCATGCGTTCCTCCGGATGGGACGGCGGAGGTTAGTATTGCTCGATGTTGCGCGTGCTGACCCAGGTACCGATCCAGCTGCTCGGGCGCGTGCAGCGCGAACTGCCCGAGGTCGAGTTGATCGCGATCCCGATGCAGGGCGAGTTGCCCGCAGATCTGTGCGGCGACGTGCTGCTGACGCACGCCAAGGGCAGCCCGAATCTCGCGAGCGTCGTTGCGCGCGGCGTGCGCTGGGTGCACGCGTACGGCACCGGCGTCAACGAGTTTCCGTTCGGCGCGCTCGGCGGCCGGCCGCTCAGTTGCTCGCGCGGTTCGAGCGCGATTCCGATCGCCGAGTGGACGCTTGCGGTACTGCTCGCCGCCGAGAAGAAGCTCCCGCAGAGCTGGGTCCACGAGCCACCCGCGCATTGGAGCATCGCATCGCTCGGCGGCCTCCACGGCCGGACGCTCGGCATCATCGGGATCGGCGGCATCGGCCAGGCGGTCGCGACGCGCGCGCTGGCGTTCGGCATGCGCGTCGTCGCGTTGCGCCGCAGCGACGCGCCGAGCCCGATCGCGGGCGTAGCGATCACACGCAACCTCGCGGAGCTGCTCGCGAGCGCCGATCACGTCGTCGTCGCCGCGGCGGCGACACATGCGACCCTGCGGCTGCTCGACGACGCGGCCTTCGCGCAGATGAAGCGGGGCGCGCATCTCGTCAACGTCGCGCGCGGTGCGCTGGTCGATCACGAGGCGCTGCGCGCTGCGCTGGACGACGGCCGCGTCGGACTCGCGTCGCTCGATTGCGTCGATCCCGAGCCGCTTCCCGCGGGCCACTGGCTCTACACGCATCCGCGCGTGCGGCTCTCGCCGCACATCTCGTGGAGCATGCCGGGTGCCTTCGATCTGCTGATCGAGCCATTTGTCGAGAATCTGCGCCACGATCTGCGCGGCGAGCCGCTCGTCCACCTCGTCGACCTCGAACTCGGCTACTAGTCCCGCGAACGGAGGAAGCAAGCGTGCTCGTCGGCATCCACCACACCGCGCTCTCGACACCCGATCTCGATCGACTGGTCGCGTTCTACCGCGACGTCTTCGGCTTCGCGTTGCAATTCGACTTTGCCTGGGACGAGAGCAACGCCGCGTTCCAGCGCACCCACGCGCAGCCCGAAACGAAAGGCCGCGTGGTGATGCTGGAACGTGGAACCTCGCGGCTCGAGCTCTTCGAGTACGCGAAGCCCGTTCCCCGGCGCGCGCCGGGTCCACGGCCCAACGTCGATCACGGCATCGCGCACTTCTGCTTCGAGGTGAAGGAGATCGACGCCGAGTACGAGCGCCTGCGCGCGGCCGGCGTGCCGTTCCTCTCGGCGCCCGTGCTGCAGGCCTACGTCAAGGTGTGCTACGGCCGCGATCCCGACGGCAACTTGTTCGAGCTGCTGGAGTTCCTGGCCGACGCTCCGGCTTCGTAGCACGGCCGCTCCACTACGGAGACGGAGCGGCGCACTCCGGATGCGCGTCGAGCATGCCGCGCGTGTTGTCGTTGAGCGCGGCGATCAGACAGCGCGAGCGGTTGAAGGTCCGCAGGTTCTGCTCGTCCGGCTGATCGGCCTGCGCGTCGCAACGGCCCGGCAACAGCGTGTCGAAGCTCGACTCCGCCGCGAGCAGATCATCGCGAAGATCGGGGATCACGAGCGCTTTGCAGCGATCGAAGGCGTGCTGGTGATCGGCGCGCGCGGTTCGCAGCTGCGCGCCGACGCACAGGTTCCGCTCGATCGCGTTCGTCAGCTCGTCGCATTGCGGTTGCGGGGCGGATGGAGTGGGCGGCGGCGGCGGCGCCGGGATCCGCACCGGCGGGAGACTGCGGTACGGCTCGGTCTGCAATACCGCGAGCGCCGGGGGCGTCCCGATCTGCACCAGCAGCGTCTTGATGTTCTGCAGATTGCCGGGGCCGCAGCCCCACCAGATCGTCGTCTTCAGCGACGCCTCGGAACCTGGCAGCTTCTTCAACTCGGAGCGATAGAGCCCGCCGAGCTGATCCGCCCGCGTGACGAAGTCGACGCAGTTGCCGCTCATGAAGTCGGCGGCACACAGCATCCCGTCTTCGTCGATCGCGGGGCAGACGAGGCTCGCATCGGGCGGCGGCGCGTACTGCTGCGCGGAAACGGGATCTGCCGAGGCGGCCCAGCCGAACGCGGCCGCGATGCGCACCATCGCAACGAGATGTTTGCGGTTCGTGATCGACGGCACAGGCGGATCCCTCCGAGTCGTGATGAGCGGACGCGTGGCTAGCGGAAGCCCCCGGCCGTCGCTAGCAGCGCTCGAGTCGAGATCGAGGTTCGCCGATGAGCGCCCCCAGTGGCTGGGACGGCCCGGCGCCGGCCCGCTCGACCTGCTCTCTCCGGAGGTTTTTCATGTCCAGCATTCGACGCACTGCCGCCTTCATGCTCGTGCTGCTCTGGGGGGCGACTGCGCAGGCGCAAGGCCCCTCTCGCAGCCTCGACTCCGTCGACAACGGTTCGTTCAAGAGCCTCGACGCGGCCGACACTGGCGAGAGTGTCGATCCGGATACGATCGATGGGGACAGCGAGAGCCTCGACGCCGCCGAGGCGCCTGCGCAGGGGCGACCGGCGACGATGGCGCCGCCCGCCGCGCTACCCGAGATCGACGACGACGCCACGCGTGCGAAGGCGCAGAGCGCGCGCGAGGCGGTTCTCGTCGCGCAGCAACGCGTCAAGCAGGCGAATGCCGCGTACTCGACGATGATGACCAGCGGCTATCCGCAAGGCGACGCGCGCGCCGCCATCGTCCAGGAGCGCGACGCGGCGGGTCGGGCCTACCAGCAGGCGAGCGCAGGCTACACCGCGATGCTGAAGCAGTTGCAATAGCGCGCGGCGCCGAATCGCCGAGCGCCGAGCAGCTCAGTACTTGGGCTTCTCGACCGGCGGCGGCTCGCCGCTCTTCGGCGCGTCGAACGCCTCGGTCTGCTTCTTCTGCATCTCATCGACGACCTGCTGCTGGCGTTGCTGTTCGGTCTCCGCGTCGTCCTTCGCGGACGTCGGCGTATCGATCTCGTTGGGCACCGCGAGGCCGCGATCTTCCTTGTCCCCGCCGCAGCCACCGACTGCCAGGGCCGAGACGAACACGATGATTCCGAGGCACGGGGCGATTCGTCGCACGGAGGTCTCCTTCGATTGCAGACGCGGCAGCATACCCGCGTTGGGCGGGCCCGCGCGAGCCCGATTCGCGGTCAGGCGTCGCCGCTGCGTCGCGACGTGTGCAGTCCCACCAGTCGAGCGATCAGCACGGCGACGTAGAACTGTCCCGCCATCGCCTCGAGGCCGGTCCACGACTCCGCCGCACCGGTCGTCGGGTGGATCGTCTGCGGGCCGATCGTCGTCAGCGTGGAGAGGCTGTAGTAGATCAGTTCCGGTACGACGAGCGCGCCCGCTTCGTTCGGCGGGAATAGAGAAACACCCGGCGTGCCGAACGACCCGGGCGCGAGTCGCTCCATGATCGAGTAGAGCAGCGCCCACGCGAGGCACACCAGCAGGTAGACACAGACCCCGCCGAAGATCGTGTCGGTGGTGACATCCCTCTCGCGCAGCACGTGGGCCAGGACACTACCCGAGATGGAGACGAAGAATACGAGCGCGCAGCTGAGACTGGCGACCGCAAGCGCGGAACTGGCCATTGCGTGCGCGAGAAACGCCAATCCCAGCGAGAGACCGACGAGCGCGATGCCGAAGCCGACGACGGTCTTGCGGTGGCTCACGCTCCAGAGTCCGGCCAGCAGTACCGCAGACACGGCAAGGTCGAGGTGAACGACCGGTTCCCCGGTCGCTCGATGCGGCAGGATCGGGTAGATCGCGAAGAGTGCGAGCAGGAAGATCAGCAGGACACCGAATCGCGATCGCGCCAGAGTCTGCGAGAGGACGTGCGGTTCGGTTCGACGGCTCATCGATGCGCCATCGGAGGGGTTGCGGCGACCTCGGGAGCGCCTAGAACCGGTACACCGCGCCGAACTGCGGGCCGTAGAGGATCGTGTTCTTGATCGCGTTGTCGCGATTCACGCCGAGCGCGCGGTACGAGGCGGTGAGCGACCAGCTCTCCGAGAGGTCGAAGCTGCCGCCGAGCATTCCCTGCCAGGTCAGATCCGATGCGGTACCGACGCCCCAGCCGCCGATGTCGCCGAGCATGAACACCGAGAAGCGATCGGTCAGGTCGGCGCTCGCACGGAAGCCGACGATCGGATCGAACCAATCGACGGTTTCCTCTACGGTGCGACTCGCGCCGTTCGCCACGATGCCGGGCAGCTTGATCTTCCCGAAATCGAATTTGGGAAGGATTCCGGGCAGCGTCGCCGGATTGCCGCCGACGGTCAGCGACGCGGGAGTGACACCGACGTGTACCTTCGAGGTGACGTCCCACACGCGGAAACCCGCGAGCAGATCGAAGTTGAAGCGCCGCTGGTCTTCGGGCGACTCGGCGCCACCGGTGAGCTTGGTCATCGGCAGCGACAGCGCGCGGAAACCGAACTTCGTGTCGATCATCCAAGTGGTCAGCCGGGTGCTGGCGTCGACGGGACCGGCGGTCAGAAGGCCGTCGCGACCATCGGGCAGTCGGAACGGAAAGTTGCGCGCGTTGCTGTCGGCGCCGGTCGCCACCTGCATGCCGAGGAAGTCGACCATCGTCAGCACGCGCTTGTAGCGGCCCTCGACGCCGCCCATCACGCCCCAGCCGAGATCGCCGAGGATGTCGAAGAAGCCCTCGTCGATGGTGGCCTCGACACCGCGAGCCTCCACCTTCGTCTGAAGCGATGGAGCCCATGCGTACAACTTGATCTGGACTTCCCAGGGCTTCGGCTCCGGAGGAAGCGCGCTCGCGGCGCCGCTCATCAGGACGCAACCCAGTGTGCAAACAGCGATGCGCGCGAGAACTCGCCTCATCTACATCTCTCTCCGTTTGGAAAGTGAACGGCCGCGGCGCGACGCTGCCGCAGAGGCGCGCGGCCGCCTGTCAGTTCGCGCCAACGCGCGTCACCGGTGCCGGTCACGGCTGGATGTCGCTCGCCCCCTTCGGGTCGTAGTACGGCGCGATCTGCTTCATCACGGCAAAGAACTTCGTCCACGAATCCGTCGTCGGTTGGATCATGGAGTCGAACTCCTCGTGGTTCAGGATGCTGTCGACCATTTCCTTCATCGACTTGTACATGTCGAGCGTCTTGTCGAAGCCATCGCCCTTGGCGAGATGGGCCGCGAGTCCCTGCGTCATCTCGTTCAGCGTGCGCGACATCGACTGGAGGCTGGTGTTGTCACCCGCGTCTCCCGACCCGACCGTGTCGCCGGGCTGTCGCCGCATCGCCTGCCAGAACGCTTCGCTGGTCGGGACGAGCTTCTGCGCGAGCGAGGTGACCGTGGCCTGGTCCCACGGCTTGAGACCCGCAGTCGACGGAGTTGGCGTTGCACACGCCACGATCCCCGCGATGAGACTGATGAGACCGATCTTCAGGGCGCTTGTCATTTCGATGCCTCCTAGGAGCCGGCTTGCGGCTCAGGTCCAGAATCGAATCTGTCGTTCGAAGAACCCGAACGCCGTCACGGTACCGACCGCATAGGTAGCAGCTGAGCGCGCCCGCGAAACCACCGAAAGGGCATCTCGATGCGGCTCATCAGCGAAATGTGCCCGGGCGCGAAGGCGACCACACCGGGCCCTCGGGCCTCTTCAGCCGCACCACGGTCCGCGCGGCAGGAACTCGAACCCACTGGAGAAAGCCATGTCGATACGCGAAGCGATCTCCGCACTGACGCTTCAGGGCAGCGAGACCGAGGTCATGCACGCCGCGAGCCGCATTTTCGCGGCATTGATCACCGCCGGCCGCCTCAGCGCGACCAACCAGGACGAACTGATCGAGTTCTCGGTTCGCGCCGCAGTCGGCCTGGCGCGCCAGACCTACGTTGCGAACTAGAGCGCGGGCGAGGCGCTGGGCATGAGTGCGCTGAGCGACTAGTTCGTCGGCCGCAGCAACAGATCCGTGCGGCGATTCTGCGCTCGTCCGGCGGCGGTGTCGTTCGCCACGAGCGGGTGATACTGCCCGTTCGAGACCGCCTCCATCTGCGCAGGGGCAACGCCCTTCGCCTGCAGGTGCCGCACCACGACCGATGCGCGCGCGGCGGCGAGATCCCAGTTCGTCGGGAAGCGCCCGATGATCGCCGGCCCGATCGGCTCGTTGTCGGTGTTGCCGACCACGTCGACCTGGTTGCCCTGCGCGGCCATGCTGCCGAGCTGCGGCGCGACCTTGTTCAGCGCGGCGACTCCGTTCGGATGGAGTTCCGCCGAGCCCGAGTTGAAGAGCAGGTCGTTCGACATCGAGACGCGGATCCCGTTCTCGAGCTGCGTGATCTTCACCTGGTCGGCGCTGATCTCGGAGCGCAGCGCGGCTTCGATCGCCTGCTGCTGCGCAAGCATGTTGTTGTAGGTGCCCTGCGTCACGCAGCCGCCGAGTACAACGGCGGAGCACAGGCCGAGCAACGACATGGTCGCGGTCATCGATCCGAGACGGGGCATGGAATCTGCTAGCGCTGGAAGCGCGCGTCGGGGTTGGCGGCGAAGCAGGTGCTGGACCCCTGCTGACACATCACGACGACGGTCGTGCGCTGGCCGCAGCCCTCGACGCCGACGGTGTACTCGAGGCGCTCGATGCCGCTGACCCAGGGGCCCTGGATCGCGGGCTGGATGAAGTCGCTCGACAGCACGGTGGCCGTCGCGTTCGGGCAGCCGAGATCGAAGCGACCTCTCGCCAGCGCCGTCTCGACCGCGGTGCCCTGCTGCTCCGCGAGCATCTGCTGGGTCGAAGCGCAGGCCGTGGCGATCGCGACCGCTGCGGCGATCGCTGCGAGTTTCGGTGCCGTCCACATCGGTCGTTCCCCCCTGGTGTCGGTGTCAGTTCTTCAGACCGAAGCGCAGGCTGCTGGGCTCGGCAAGGTTGCCCTTGATGAGCTTGGGGACGACCGGCGTGATCTGGATCTGGACGTTCCAGTCCTGCCCATACTGTTCCGGCTGGATCGGGAACCATTGAAGGCCGAGTGCGAACTTGATCGGAAGCTTGCCGAACTTCTGGACCTTGGAGACCTGGGCGCCGATCGGAATGGTCCACACGTTGCTACCGCGCTCGGCCTCCCAGTTCGCGAGGATGTTTCCCGAGTAGCCGACGCTCCAACCGTCAGGCAAGAAGTACGCGGCGATCGGCTGCAGGTTCATGCTGCTGGTCTCCGAGCGGCCGCCCTTGCCGCCGTACGACCACCAGTCCTGCACCAGCGCTCCCACGATCCACTTGTCCGAGAGGTACCCGACGAGAGCAGCCGGACCGACCTGGTACTTCCCCTGGCCGGTGAAGTCGGAGGGCGCCGTCGGGAAGATCCAGCTCGGCCCGAGGCCGAGCAGCCACTGGCCGACGAGACTCGGACCCGGCGAGATCAGGTTCAACAGCGTGATGTCGCCGAACGCCGTCGAGCGACCGGGATCGCTCGGGTGGCCCACTTCCGGATGCGCCTGCGAGACGAAGAGCGGGAGCACCGGCCGTGTGATCAGGTTCCAGTCGTCATTGATCGAAACCGGCATCACCGGCTGGAGGATCAGGTTCGTGCTCCAGCGCCCACCCTCGCCGGGGCCCGGGCTCACGCGAAAGTTGTTCTCTTGGAACTGGATCGACCAGATGCTGCTCACCGGGTTGGTGAGTTTCTTGTTGAGGTCGGAGAGCGACTTCGCGCCGTCCGCTGTGGGCTCGGGGGCAGGATCCTCCGCCCGGACGGGTGACGCCAACATCGCGACCAGCGCGAATGCAATTGCGAGCACCAACCTGCCCTTCGCACGCAAGTTCATCGGGGCCCCCTGCACTTCGTTCATTTCACGCGCACGATCGGCGCCGGCTTCCAGCTGCCGTCGAGCGCCGCCGGCTTCGGCCAATAGAGACGCATCACCATGTAGATGGGACCATCGGGCGCCGGCAGCCAGTTGGCTTGCTTCGCCGTGCCGGGCGAGTCCTTCTGGATGTAGATCGTCAGCGAGCCGTCCCCGTTCTTTTTCAGGTTCGGCAGCATCGGCGAGTTGATCAGGTAGCGATCGATCGGATTCGCGACGAGCAGCTGCGTCTTGGCGTCGTACATCGTCACCGACCAGAATGCGTTCACCGGCGGGAACTGCTCCTTCGGGATCGTGATCGTGTAGCGGTACTTGCTGCCGTCGAGCTTGCGACCGTCGCTGTCGGTGACGGCCATCGGGTAGAGCGCTTCGACGGCGTCGTTGCCGTAGATGCCGGCGAGCGCCGCGGCGGCGCGCAGCTGGTAGTCGCCGTGGAAGAAGGCGCGATCGCCGAACGCCGAGCCGACGCGCCAGCCGTTTACTTCGGTGCCGATGTTTTCGCGCCGCCTCTCGATCGACTCGTAGCCAGCCTTGACGCCGAGATCGATGGCGAGACGATCCTCGAGCGGCAGCGCCTTGAAGTCGTACGGCTTGCCGGGACCGATCCCGATCTCGGCGAATCGCGCTCGCAGCGCGGTCTCTTCGGGCACCGGCGGCGTGAATTGCTGCAAGAAGTTCAGGTACGCGATGAAGTCGGTCTTGAACGCGTTCTCGGTGAACGCCGGGAACTTCGGTGCGGGCGGCGCCGGCGGCGGCGATTGTTTCAGGAAGGACGAAAGCGGCTGCACCCGATAGCCGGCCTGGATCTTCTTCACGTTCTCGATGTCAGCCGGATCGAAGAGTTGCGTGCGGTAGATCGCGAGGCTGAACTCCGTCTCGCTGGCGAAGCTCTTCGCGACACCCGCGGGCGTCGCGCCCTT
>JANLTC010000174.1:0-20804 GCA_031362725.1 Deltaproteobacteria bacterium
GATCCGGGAACGCCGCGTAGTCGAAGATGCGGCGGTGATCGCCGCCCGATCCGGTCAGGAACAGCGGAATGAAGATGAAGTTGAAGGCGATGATCGTGCCCCAGAAGTGAATCTTCCCGAGCCGGTCGTTCATCATGCGGCCGAACATCTTCGGAAACCAGTACGTCAGACCCGCGAAGCTGCCGATGAAGGCGATCGGGAAGAACGTGTAGTGGAAGTGGGCGAGCACGAAGTAGGTGTCGTGCAGGTAGATGTCCGCGCCGCTGGCGCCGAGGAAGATTCCCGTCACGCCGCCGATCAGGAAGGTGGCGATGAACGAGAGCGCCCACAGCATCGGCGTATTCAGCGTGATCGACCCGCCGTAGAGTGTCGCGATGTAGACGAACATCATCTCCGCGATCGGGATCGAGATCAGCAGCGTGGTGATCGTGAAGATGTTCGCCATGCGCGGGTCGATGCCAGCGATGAACTGGTGATGCGCCCAGACCATGAAGGAGAGCACGCCAGTACCGAACGTGGTGTAGAGGACGGTGCGGTAGGCAAAGAGCTTCTTGCGGCTCATCACGGTCATGATCTCGGCCACGATGCCCAACGTCGGCAGTAGCACCACGTAGACTTCGGGGTGGCCGAAGAACCAGAACAGGTGTTGCCAGAGGATGGGATCACCACCCTTGTCCGGATTGAAGAACGCGGTGCCCAGATTTTGGTCGAAGAGCAGCATGATGGCGCCCGCGATCAGCGGTCCCACCGACGCCATGAACAGGATGCTCGCGACGACGATCATCCAGACCACGATCGGGATGTCGTACATCCGCATGCCCGGCGCACGCGAGTTCATCGCCGTCGTGACGAAGTTGATGCCGCCCATCAGGAACGCCACGAATTCGAGTGCGACGGCGACGACGAACAGCGTCGAACCGGCTGGCGCGAGCCCGTATTCCGGCTTCGCCGAAAGCGGCGGATACATCGTCCACGCGCCCGCGAAGGCTCCACCGGGCACGAAGAACGACGCGAGCAGCACCACCACCGAGAGCAGGAAGAACTGATACGACAGGCGATTGATCTTGGGAAACACCATGTCGTCGCAGCCGATCATCAGCGGGATCAGGAAGTTTCCGAACGCCGCGATCAACACCGGCATCGCGACCCAGAAGATCATGATCGCGCCGTGATTGGTGATCAGCCGGTTGTACTCGTTCGGACCCACGATGCCGAAACCCGGCACATCGACACCCGGGAACGCGATCTGCATCCGGAATGTGTACGCGAAGAAGGCGCCGATGAGACCCATCGCCATGCCGGTGAACAGGTACTGCATGGCGATCATCTTGTGATCAGTGGACCAGAGATACTTCTCGACGAAGCCCGGCTCGTGATGACCATGGCCGTGGGAGTCGGGATGCGAAACGGGGGCGGTCGCCATTGGGTTCCTCCGCCGACTAGCGCGCCGTGGCCGAAGCGACGGCGACGGTCGAATTCTCTGCCATCCAGGCCGCGTGCTGGTCCGACGTCTCGATCGTGATCCGGGCGGGCATCAGCGCATGGCCGATGCCGCAGATCTCGGCGCACTGGATGTCGTAGGTGCCCGTCATGGTGGGCGTGAACCATCCCGTGATGACGCGCCCGGGGATCGCGTCCTGCTTGAGCCGGAATACGGGCACCGAGAAGTCGTGCAGCACGTCCTTCGACTCGAGCTTGAAGATGTGGAGCTTGTCGACCTGGACGTGCAGCTCGTTCACCGTCGTGATGTCGTCGGCGGTATCGAGGTTCCCGTCGGGACCGGGATGCACGAAGGTCCAGGCCCACTGCTGCGCGATCACGCGCACGATCTGCTGATCCGGCGCCACCGGCAGGTTCTGCTTCACCTCGTACCAGACCTTCACCGCGAAGAAGAGGATCACGACGTCGAAGAGCAGCACGGCGAAATGCGGGATCGTGATCCAGCGCTTTTCGCTCGCGAGTTCGCCGGTGATGTACTGGCCGGGGACTCCCGGCTTCTTCCGGAAGCGGAAGATCAGATAGAAGAACACGCCTTCTGCCAGCAGGAACCAGAACGCGGTGATCCAGAAGATCAGATCGAAGACGAAGTCGATGTCCTTCGCGTACGTGGAAGCGGCGACGAGTCCGAGCCATTCCATCATGGGATCGACCTCTACCGAAGGATCACGAACACGAACGAGGCCGCGACCCAGAGGATCGTGCCCGCGATCGTGACGATGAAGATGCGCTGGACTGCTTCGCCCGGCGGCCGCTCTTTGCCCATTGCGTGTCCCCTACTTCGCGTTCGCCGCGGTCTGCGAAGACAGCGTCTGGATGTACGCGATCACGTCCTTCATCGCCTGCTCATCGGGCAGCGTTCCGGCCATGCCGCGCATGATCACGGCATTCGGGTAGGTGCCGCGGATGCCGGTCTTGAACTTCTGCAGTGTCGAGAGCAGGTACCAGTCGCTCTGGCCGGTGAGCCGCGGGGAGCCGACGGCCTGGTTTCCATTGCCGTCCGGGCCGTGGCAGGCCGTGCAGACCTGATAGAGCTTGGCGCCGCGCGTCGCGTCGCCGCCTGTGAGCGTCGGAGCAGAATGCTGCGGCGGCAGACTCGCAACGTACGCCGCCATCGTCTGGATGTCGTCGTCGGTCTTCAGCGTCTGGGACATCGGGTACATGCGCAGACCACCCGTGTCCTCGGGATGGATGCCCCGCACGCCGGTCTTGAAGTTCTTCAGCTGTCCCAGCAGATACCACTCGCCGAGACCGGCAATCGACGGCGCCAGATAGAGCGCGTTGCCAGCACCCTTCTCGCCGTGACACTGCGAGCAGAGCTGGAACAGTTCCTTGCCGCGGGCGGCATCGGCGGCACGCGCGCCGCCCGGCAGGACTGCGGTGAGCGCCGTGAGTGCGGCGATGACCATGAGGCTGCGGTTCGATCTCATCGCCACCCGATCCCTGCGTTGGATCCCGCGTCCCAGCCCGGGACGCGGCGCGGGAGTTAGCAACCTCCCCAGAAAATCACAAGACGCGCGAGGCATCGCATCTCCTCGAAATCGAACCCGATTCAGCCGAAATGGCGCCGTCTAGATCGCGGCCGGATTCAGCTGATACAGCAGCACGTAGATCAGCACGCCCGTGACCGACACGTACATCCAGATCGGCCACGCAACACGAGCGAGGCGCCGGTGGCGCTCGCGGTGCCCCCGCAACGCGAGGACGACCAGCGCGATCGCAAACATCGGTACGGTCATGGCGAGCGTAACGTGCGTGAAGAGCATGACCAGATACGCAAGATGCGCGATGCCCTCGGCGTTGAATGCGGTGTTCACGAAACCGCGCGAGGCCTTGTGCGCGACGTAGAGCACGAGGAATAGACTCGATACCGCGAAGGCCGCCGTCATCACGCGCCGGTGCGCTTCGAAGCGGCGCTCGCGCGCAAGGCGCCGGCCGACGACCAGCAGCACCGCCGCCGTCGCGTTCAGTGCCGCGTTCACCGGCGGAAGGAACGAGAGATCCACTGCGCCTCCCCTCGTCACGCTCGCGGTCTACGCTGCAACCAACCCCGCCCCTCATCCTCCCGCGTAGCGAGCCAACGGCGAGCGGCGAGAATCATCAGGCTTCTCCCGCGTAGCGAGCCAACGGCGAGCGGCGAGACTCATCAAGCTTCTCCCGCGTAGCGAGCCAACGGCGAGCGGCGAGACTCATCAAGCTTCTCCCGCGTAGCGAGCCAACGGCGAGCGGCGAGACTCATCAGGACTAGCGCGGCGTGGCAGCGCGAGCGAGAGCAGCGCGGTCGCGGCCAGCAGCATGCTCGCGAACCAGAACGGCGCCGGCTGCGAGCGGTCATACAGGAATCCCGCCGCAAGCGGCCCGATGACACGGGCCAACGACGCGCTCGCCTGGAACGCACCCATCACCGCGCCGCGCTCTCGCGGCGTCGCCGCCTGCGACGTCAGGCTGAGCAGCGACGGCTGCACCACGGCGCGTCCCAGCGCGGAGAGCGCGAGCGGCGCAGCCAGCCACGCCACCGTCGGCATCTCGGGCAATGCCGCGAATGCCAATGCCAGCGCCAGACAACCTGCGATCACCAGGCTCCGCTCGGGGAAGCGCGCCGCAAGCGCCTTCATCCCACCGCCCTGCACGCCGCCCATCAGCAGCGCCATCAGGACCAGGATCACCGCGACGTGCTGCGCGTCGAAGCCGAAGCGATCGATCATGAAGAACGCGAAGACCGTCTCGAGCTGCGTCACGGCGACCGAGAACACCAGGTTCGCCGTGCACAGCCGTCGCACCCGCGGATCGCGCAACAGCGCGGCACGCGTGCGCGTCGCTTCCTCGGCCACGGTGTGGCGAGGCGGTTCCTGCAGCGACGCCAGCGCGTGCAGCCAGTTGAGCGCCGCGAGCCCCGCCGCGACGAGCAGCGGCACGTGATACCCGAGCGGCGCGAGCCCGCCGCCGATCGCCGGGCCGAGCAGGAAGCCGATACCGAACGACGCGCCGAGCATTCCCATCCAGCGCGTGCGCTCTTCCTCGGCGGTGACGTCCGCGATGTACGCGGACGCGACGCTGATATTGGCCGCGAAGGCGCCACCGAGTACACGCGCGGCGAAGATCCACGGCAGCGAGGTCGCAAGCCCGAGCGCGAGCAGCGACAGCGCCGTCCCGGCGATCGTCATCAACAACACCGGCCGGCGCCCGATGCGGTCCGAGAGCCGTCCCCATAGCGGTGCGAACACGAACTGCGCGGCGGCGTGACACCCCAGCAGCCAGCCGAGCACCGAGGCGCTCGCGCCAAATTCCTTGGCGTAGAACGGCAGCACCGGCATCACGATCCCGAAGCCGATCAGATCGACGATCACGACGCCGAACAGCACGAAGAGCGGCGAGCGTGAGCTGGATTTGGGAATGGCAAGCCTCGACGGAGTTCTCGCCGACACGGCGGCGAGCCTGATGAACTGCGCTCGCCTTCGGCTCGCTGCGCGTCGGCCGACTCTTGGAGTCGGCCTGCTAACGCGCGAGCAGATCCACGTTCATCGCGACGAAGAGCGAGAACAGGTACGCGAGCGAAACGCGAAACACCCGGCGCGCCGCCTCCGGCGTGCGCTCCCGCAGCAGCCGCAGCGCGGATGCGACGAACCAGACGTTCATGCCGATCGCGACGGCGACGTAGATCGGACCGAGCAGCCCGAGCGCCACGGGCGCGAGCGTCACCGGCACGAGGCCGAGCGTGTACCAGAGCATCCGGCGGCGCGTCGGGTGATCGCCGATCACGCTCGGCAGCATCGGGATGCCGGCGGCTTCGTAGTCGGCCTTGCGGTAGAGCGCGATCGCCCAGACGTGCGGCGGCTGCCAGCAGAAGACGATCGCGAACAGCGATAGACCCGCCGCCCCGACGTGGCCGTTCACCGCGGCGTCGGCGATCAGCGGCGCGGCCGCACCCGCGGCACCGCCAATCACTGCGTTCCACGCCGAGCGCGGCTTCAGCCAGATCGTGTACACGAAGACGTAGAAGAGGATGCTCGCAACGCCGATGCCAGCGGCGGGGCTACCCGCGATCGTCCACAGCATCGCGGTCGACGCGACGCCGAGTGCGAGACCGAAGTGGAGCGCCGCGCTCGGCGCCAGGCGACCGGCCGGCAGCGGTCGATCCTTGGTGCGCTCCATCAGCGCATCCTTGTCGCGCTCGATGTAGGCGTTGAGCGTGTTGGCCGACGCGGCCGCGAGCGCGATCCCGAGCAGCACCAGCACGCCGAAGCTCGGCTCCGGCCAGCCGCCGGCCGCCATTCCGAACACCGGGATGCCCGTGAAGAGCACCATCGGGAGCAGGCGGGGCTTCGTCAGATCCGCGTAGCTGCGAACCGACGCGAGCGTTGCGAGGGGCGAGTGCGCCAAGACGCGACCTCAAACAAGGCGACCGAAAATCAACAGCGTGAACTTCCGCAGCGCGCGAAGCGGCGGCCCCTCTCCTCCACGAGAAGGGCCTTCTGAATAACGCACGCGGTCCCCAGGGTCGACCCGTCGCGCGGCCCACGGGTCGACCACCGCGTAGCCCTCCGGTCGACCAAGCCCCACGTCACTGCGATGCTCGCTGCCTTCGTGACGAAAACGGAACTCGCCCTCGTCGTGCTGTCCGCGTTCCTGCACGCGATCTGGAGCGCGTCGATCAAGGGCAGCCGGAATCCGCTCGGGTTCAACCTGCTGCAACTCGTGCCGCCCGCCGCCGCTGCCTGCCTATTGCCGCTGTGGGTTCCACTCGGCGACGTGCCCCGCACCGTATGGTGGATCGCAATCGGGACCGGTGTTTCGCACGGATTCTATTTCTATTGGCTCGCCCGCGCGCTCGAGAGTGGCGAGCTGTCGGTCGTCTATCCGATTGCGCGCTCGGCGCCGGCGTTCCTGCCACTCTTCGCGGTGCCGCTGCTCGGCGAGAGCGTGACGGCGCGTGGCGCGCTCGGCATTGTGGTCGTGGTGGCCGGCATGTGGGCCGTGCAGGCCGACTCCGGTGTCGCCGGCTGGCAACGATTCCGCGCGCCCGGCGCGAAATTCGCGTGGCTCTCGCTGCTCGCGTCGATCGGCTACTCGCTCTGCGACAAGGCGGCGATGGCGCGCTTGAACGCCGCGCCCTGGCACGCGCCCGTGCCGCCTGCCGTCGTCTACTACGTGTTGCTCTCGATCACGGGGGGCCTGGTGTTCGCGCCGCTCGCGCTGCGCCGGGTTTCGCGTGCGGATCTCGCGGCAGTCGCGCGCGGCGAGTGGCGCAACGCGTTCCTCGCCGCGGTCGTGAGCTTCGCGAGCTACGGGCTGATCCTGCAAGCGCTGCGCACCGCGCCGGTGTCATACGTCGTCGCGACGCGCCAGGTCAGCGTGCTCTTCGCCGTTGCGATCGGCGCGCTGCACCTGCATGAGCGACCGAGCCGGCTGCGGCTCGTCGGCGCGGGCGCGACGGTGCTCGGCGTCGCGATCGTGGCGAGCTGAGCGCGGGCCTGATGAACTCTCGCCGCTCGCCGTGGGCTCGCTACGCGGGAGCGGCTTGATGAACCTCGCCGCTCGCCGTTGGCTCGCTACGCGGGAGCGGCCTGATGAACTCTCGCCGCTCGCCGTTGGCTCGCTACGCGGGAGCGCTAGCGTGGCGATGCATGCCCGATTCTGTGCCGCGTCGCCCGCCGAAGCCCCGCACGCGGATGTTCCGCATTTCGGTGTGGCTCGGAGGCGTTCTCTTTGGTCCCTTCCTGCGCCTCTTGGGTGCGACGTGGCGTATCGAGAGCGAAGGCGAGGACCCGCTGGCCAGCCCCACGCCATTTCTCGTCGCGACGTGGCACCAGGGCCTGTTCTGCGGTGCGTATCGCTACCGCGATCGCCGCGTGGGCATCCCGGTCAGCCAATCGCGCGATGGCGATCGCATCGAGGCGGTGCTGCAACGGCTCGGCTTCGGGCCGTCCCCGCGCGGTTCGAGCTCACGCGGCGGCCCGATCGCGCTGCAAGGGATGATCCTCGCCGCCGAGAACGGGCAGCCGCTCGGCATCCTCTGCGATGGTCCGCGCGGGCCGGCGCGCGTCTGCAAGCCCGGTGCGGTCGCTGCGGCGCGCGCGACGGGTCGGGTGATCCGCCCGATCGGCATCGCGGGCGCGCCCGCGATCCGCTTCCCGAGCTGGGATCGCGCCTTCCTGCCGCTGCCGTTCGCGCGGGTCGTGTTCGTCTACCCGCCGTCGATCGCGATCGCGCACGGCGCATCGGGCGAAGAGTTCACCGCCACGATCGCCGAACTCGAACAAGCAATCGAAGCCGCGCAGCGCCGCGCCGAGAAACTCGTCGGACTCTGACTCAGAGCGCCGTCCGAATCCCCGCCCGCGCGCGGCGTACCCGAGCGACGATCTCGGCTAGCCAGATGCCGATGTCGGGATGCTCGAGCAGCCCTGCCTTTTCGAGGCGATCGCAGGCGATGATCTCGACCTCCGCAACGGTGCCCACCACGAGCGCGCGACGGGCATCGGCGGCGACGTCGCCAGAATCGAGCGCGCGCACGATCTCCTTCACGACCGGAACACCGCGCGGCGTACCCGAGAGTTCGCCGATTCCAAGACCGACGAGCAGCGGCACCGCGAGCGGATTGCTCGCCATCTCGCCGCACACCGAGATCGGGATGCCCGCGCGATTCGCGGCGCGCACGCTCATGTCGATCAGCGCCAGCACGGCCGGGTGCATCGGGCGGAACAGGTGCGCGATCGCCTCGTTGCCGCGGTCCACCGCCAACGTGTACTGGGTGAGATCGTTGGTGCCAACGCTGAAGAAATCGCATTCCCGCGCCAGCGCATCGGCGATCAGCGCGGCGGACGGCACCTCGATCATGATTCCGACGGGAATCTCGTCGTCGTAGGCGAAACCGCGCCGTGCCAGTTCGTCCTGCGTCGCGGCGAGCAGCTGCTTCACCTCGCGCAACTCGTCGAGTGACGAGATCATCGGCAGCAGCAGTCGGACGTTTCCGACCGCGCTGGCGCGCAGGATGGCGCGGAGCTGCGCGCGCATCAGGTCTTCGTGGCGCATCGTGAGCCGCACCGAACGACAGCCGAGCTGCGGATTCTCCTCGCCCTCGAGGCCCAGATTCGGCACCGCCTTGTCGCCACCGAGATCGAGCGTGCGAATCGTCACGGATCGCGGTGCGATCGCGCGCGCAACGCGCTCGTAGAGAATTTCCTGCTCGTCCTCGGGCGGCGCGCCGCGATGGGCGAGCGCCAACAACTCGGTACGGAACAACCCGATGCCCTCGGCGCCGTGGCGCTCGACGAGGCGCAGGTCCGCGAGCAGCCCGACGTTCGCCGAGAGCACCACGCAACGACCGTCGCGCGTCTCGGCGGGTCGCGATCGCAGCCCATCGAGGTGTTCGGCGACGACCTCGAAGCGCTGCTGCGCGCGCCGGTACTCGGCGAGCAGCGCATCGTCGGGGGCTAGATAGATGCGACCCGAGGTGCCGTCGACGATCGCCGTTTCGCCCGGACGCGCGAGCCGCATCGCCTCCTCGACGCCCGTCACGGACGGAATCTCGAGCGTGCGCGCGAAGATCGCGCCGTGCGACGTCGCGCCCCCGTGTTCGGCGACGATTGCGGCGACCTTGTCCATCTCCAGCATCGTGAAGTGCGCCGGCAGGATCATCGAAGTGAAAACGACCGAGCCCGGCGCCAACGGTACGTTGCGGTGCCGCACGCCGAGCAACTTCGCCATTACGCGACGGCCGACGTCCTCGACGTCGTCACCCCGTTCGCGGAAGTACGGATCCTCGATGCGACTGAAGAGCTTGCGATAGTGATCCACCGCGCGGCGGATCGCATCGCAAGCATCGGCGCTCTCGGCGACCTCGCGTTCGAGGCGCGCGACGAAGCCGTGATCCTCGAGAATCTGCACGTGCGTGTTGAACACGCTTGCGAACTCGGGACCGAAGTTCGCGCCGACCTCCTCGATCACGGCGTCGAGTTCGCGGCGCGCCTCGGCGAGCGCGCGGATCAGGTCGTCTCGTTCCTTCGCCACATCGCCCGAAGGGGTGTACTCGACGCGCGCGAGGTCGAGCGGATCCTCGAGCAGGTAGACCGGACCGATCGCGATTCCTGTGGAAGCAGACGTGCCGCGCAACGCGACGTTGCGCTCCTGGCGCGATGGCTGGTCGTCGATCAGCGGCACACCGGCGCGAGCCGAGTCGTCCGCGAATCGTCCGCGTTCGCCGTCCTGGCCGCCGACCAGATCCAGCAGTCTCGCGTTCGCCACGACCGGCGCGAGCAACTGTCCGCAGGTCTGAAGCAGCTCGACGTCCGCTGCAGAGAAGTGGCGCGGTGTCACCGTCTGCACCACGAGCACGCCAATCGTGATGTCGCGGACGACGAGCGGCGCAGCCATCAACGACTCGTAGCGATCCTCGCCCGTCTCCGGAAAGAAGCGGAACTGCGGATGGTGTCGAGCGTGCTCGACGGCGAGCGGCGATCCGCTCTCTGCGACGAGCCCGACGAGACCCTCGCCCACCGCCAGATGGACGCGCCCGACCGATGCGGACGCGAGACCCTGGGTTGCGCGCAGCGTGAGGCGATCGCCCTCTGGCTCGGCGAGATAGACCGAGCACACGTCCGCGTCGAGTCGCTTGGCGACGCGATCGACGACATTGTGCAGCGTCTCCTCGAGATCGTGTGAACGGGACACGATCCCGACGACGTCGGCCAGCAGTGCGCTGCGTTGGGGAATGACGCCCCCTTGCTCCGGACCCCGCGACCACTGTACCCGACGCGGGGATTCCGGAACCTGGGGCCATTCAATCAGGCGCGCGGTGCGCGCCGAACGAAGCTAGGAGAACTGAGGCGGTTGCTGCGGCGGACGCGGCAGCTCGCTCGTCATTTCGGAGAGCGACGGAAAGACGTAGTCCTTGTCCTCGAATCGCATGCCCAGCGCGAGCAGGATCTTGCGCTTGGTGTCCATGCGGCAGTTCATGCCCTTCTCGACGCTGTGGATCGTGCGCAGCGCGACCTTGGCTTTGCGAGCGAGCTGAGCCTGGGTCATCAATCGGTTCTCGCGCAGCTCACGCACGCGGTTCTGGCGGATGGCTTCGGTAGCGTTGGTCTCCATGTCCCGTCTTTTCCCCCTGATCAGAACCATCGCGAGGCGTGTTTCGCTCGTCTGGGGTCCGTTTCGTCTCGCGACTTGATTTCTTTAGGGAGAATCGGATGTTGCCGGCTTTCGTCACTCCCGAGTCGGGCGAATCCCCCTCGTCCGGGAACAAGGAGACGCAACGCCAAGATGCACGCCAAGCCGCATGCGACCCGCGCACGGGCGACCCCTAGCTTGGGTTCGGCAACCGGCAAGCTTGCGCAGCGAGCGCGCAGCGAGCCGCAGGCGAGCGGAGTTCATCAAGGTCGGCTCGGCACCCGCTACCACGCATTTCCCGCGGAGCCTCCTTGCGGCGGCTCGTAGTCGGGGCATGTGCCGTGCTGGTGCTGGCCGCCGTCGCAGCGGGCGTCGCGGTCTCGAGCCGGCTTGGTCCCGAGCGCCTGCGGGTCGAGATCGAGCAGCGGCTCAGCGCCGTCATCGGCCCCGTCCAGATCGGCGCGGTGCGGCCGCACTTCGGTTGGGGCATCGGTGTCGAGATCGAGGACGTTCGCACGATCGGGTCGCCCGAGGCGCCCGCGATTGCCGCGAGACACGCCTGGATCACGCTGTCGCCGCGCAGCCTGTTGCGCGGCGCGCCGCTGGCGCGACGTATCGACCTGCGCGGGTTGCGGATCCGCGCCGAGCAGCGCCCCGACGGCAGCTGGGATCCTCCGGCGCTCGCGCGAATCCTCGAGCGCTCGCCGCTCGAGTCTGACGACGCGCAACCGAGCGCGACGACCGACTGGCGCGCCCTCGCCGAAGCACTGCCCGCGATCTCGATCGACGATTGCGAGCTGGATCTGGTGCGAAGCGGCGCGAATCGCGTAACCGCCTTGACCGTGCGCGACCTCCAGGTGGAACTGACCCGCAGCCCGCTCGGCGGCGCACCGGCACTCCGCGCCGAAGGTCGCCTCATCGAAGCGCAGCGCGATCGCGGCCGCTTCGAGATCGAGGCCCGCATCGAGCGCGACGGACCCCATGCGGACGTTGCGATCACCGACGTCGATCTCGGTCTGCTCACGCCGTGGCTCGAGTTTGGCGACACACACGTCGACGCGACGGGTCGCGCGAGCGGGACTGCGTCGTGGACGCCGCAGGCGGACCGCGCATCGCTGGTCGTCGAGCTGCTCGGCTTCGACGTGCGGCTCGCGGGTCGGCCGCAGGGCGGCGACACCGATTTGTCGACATTGCTTCCGAACGCGCGGCTGCACGCGAAGCTCGCCATCGATGCCCGTCAGCTGCGCATCAGCGAGTTCGAGTGGAGCGCCGAACCGGCAACGCTGTCCGGTAGCGCCTCGCTCGAACGCCCGTTCGGCGACGCCTCCCGGCTCGCCTTCGACTTGCGCGGCGCGCGGATCGCGGTCACCACGCTGCGTGACCTCGCGATCGCGCTCGCGCCGAAGACCAGCGCGTTTCGCGACCATGCGGTCGCGCTGCGCGAAGGCACGCTCGAGTCGCTCGAAGTACGCGCGAACGCGACGCCGATCGCGCAGTGGCGCGCGCTCGCCGAGGCGCCGCTCGACCGCTGGCCCGACGGTCTCGAACTCGACACTCGCGTCGCCGGCGTCGCGTTGAGGCTCGCGGGCAGCCAACCGCTGAGCGAACTCGGCGCGCGTGTGCGCTTGCGCAACGACCGCGTCGAGATCGAAGCGGCGCGCGCGAAGATCGGCCCGAACCCGCTCCCCGAACTTTGGCTCGAGCTTTCGGGTCTGCGCGCGGTGGCCGCGGCGCTCGACGGCGGCACGCTGCCGCCGACCGTGCCGCTGCTCCCGGGACGCATCGCGCTGTCCGATTGGGTCGATTCGCACAAGCGCGCGGGTGCGCCGCCGCGCTGGCGCCGCATCGACCTCGATGGCGAATGGATCGAACACCCCGCTCTGCTGCGTCCGATCGAGGAGTTCAGCGCGCAACTCACGCCGGCCAACCCGGGCGTTCACATCGAGGAGGCGAAGGGCTTCTGGGGCGGCGTGCCGTTCCGCGGCAAGGTTTCGCTCCGCGGCGGCGGACGCGGGCGCATCGACGCCGATCTCACGCTCTCGCTACCCCGTCGCGAGGGACGGCGGCGTTCGGAAGCGAAGGTCTGGGCTCGCACGAAGATCCATGCGGATCTCGAGAAGCTCGGCGACTTTCAGGCGCAGGAACTGAGCGGTGTCGTCCAAGCGATCGGCGACCGCGTCGAGCTTCGCCATGGCGAGGCGACGCTTCGCCCCCGCGGCGAAGTCTCTGGCATCGTCGATCTCGACCTGTCGCGCGCGGACGCGGTGCCGTACCACGCACGTCTCGAACTGGTGAACGGCTCGCTGTCCGAGTTGATGAGCGATCTCAAGATGGACGGCGGGGCCGCCAATGGCACCGCCGACATCAACACCGAGCTGAGCGGGCTGCTGGTGGCCGGACACGACCTGCTCGCCGACAGCAGCGGGCCAGCAACACTCCGGCTCCGCAATGGCGAAATCCTGAAGCGCATGAACGTGCTGTTCTCGATCGCCCAGGCAAGCGACACGCTGAACCCGTTCCGCTCGCGCGAGACGATCCCGTACGAGCGCATCGACGCTCCGCTCCAGATCGCGGGCGGTCTCGCGAGCACCGACGCACTCTCACTCGAGGGTCCTGCGCTGCGCCTGGTCGGCACCGGGCACGTCAACGTGGTGCAGAGTCCGCACGAGGTGGAGGCGGTGATCGGCATCTTCTACTTCCGCGCGCTCGATCGCGTGATCGGCGTGTTCCCGATCCTGAACCGGATGCTGCTCGGCACCGACGACAATCTGGTCTCGACGTACTTTGCCGTCTCGGGACCCTGGGGCGATCCGCGCGCAAGCATCATCCCGAGCAAGTCGATCGCATCGGGTCCGGTCAGCTTCGTACTCGAGGGCTTGCCGGCGTTCGTGCTTGGCGGGCTGTCGACGCTGGAACGCATCTTCACCAGGTCGGGCAGCAGCGCGACGCCCGACACTGCGAACGCGCCGGTGTTCCCGCTTACTCCGCTGCCTCCGGTGCCAGCGCCCGTCGTGCCTCCACTCTCCCCTTCCCCACCTGGAGATCAGCCGTGAGTGTCGCCAAGGCTCGAACCAAGGTCCTGACTCGGGAGGGCGCGATGCGCGCGGTGCGCTCCGCGCAGCGACGCGGCGAGCGCGTCGTCTTCACCAACGGTTGCTTCGATCTGCTCCACGTCGGCCATGTGCGCAGCCTCGAGCAGGCGCGCGCGCAGGGCGATCGTCTCGTCGTCGCGCTGAATACCGACGCCAGCGTACGGCGCAACAAGGGACCCGGACGGCCAATCGTTCCGGCGCGCCAACGCGCCGAAGTGCTAGCGGCGCTCGCGTGCGTCGACTTCGTGCTGCTCTTTGCCGACGCGACGCCGCTCGCGACGATCGTCGCGCTCCGCCCCGACGTGCTCGCGAAGGGCGGCGACTGGGCCCTCGACGCGATCGTGGGTCGCGCCGAGGTCGAGAGTTGGGGTGGCCGCGTCGTGCGGTTGCGCGAAGTCCCGGGCGTTCGCACCACCAAGATCGTCGAGGCGGCACGGAAGTAGCGTCGTGCGGGATGGGGCTAAGCTGCCGCCATGCAACAGGCGGATCGCGATGCGGCGACGACGCTGAAGCGACTGCTCGACGAAGTCGGCCGCGTCGTCGTCGGCCAGCAGGCGCTGCTCGAAGGACTGCTGATCGGCTTGCTCGCCCGCGGTCACGTGCTCGTCGAGGGGGTCCCGGGTCTCGCCAAGACCACCGCGGTGCGCACGCTCGCGCAAGCGCTCGGGCTCGGCTTCCGGCGCGTGCAGTTCACACCCGACCTCCTACCAGGCGATCTCGTCGGCACGCCGATCTACCATCCCGACGAACGCCGCTTCGCGGTGCGCAAGGGACCCATCTTCACGCCGGTGCTGCTCGCCGACGAGATCAACCGCGCGCCGGCCAAGGTGCAGTCGGCGCTGCTCGAAGCCATGGAAGAGCACCAGGTCACGATCGCCGACGAGAGCTTCGCGCTCCCCCAACCGTTCTTCGTGATGGCGACACAGAATCCGATCGAACACGAGGGCACCTATCCGCTTCCGGAAGCGCAGATCGACCGTTTCTTGCTGAAGCTCGTCGTCGGCTACCCGAGCGCGGCCGAAGAACACGAGATCGCGGTTCGCGACGATCTCGACTTGGCGCAGGTCGAGGCCGTCGCGGACGCGGCGCTCGTCGAAGCGATGCAGCGCGCCGCTGCGGCCGTGCACGTCGCCGACGCGGTCAGCGACTACGCGGTCCGGTTGGTGCGAAAGACGCGCGAACAGAGCGATGTCGCCGTCGGCGCTTCGCCGCGCGCGAGCCGCTATCTCGTTCGCGCCGCGAAGGCGCGCGCGCTGCTCGATGGCCGCGACTTCGCGACGCCCTTCGACGTGAAGCGCGCCGCGCCCGATGTGCTGCGTCACCGCATCGTGCTCAGCTACGAGGCAGAGGCCGACGGCGCGCGGCCCGAACGAGTCGTCGACGCGGTGCTGGCAGCCGTCGAGACTCCGTAGTCCCGTGGATCCCCGACTCGGCGCGCCCGAGGATCGAAGCGGCATTCGCGGGCCGGCGTTGGCAGAGATCGCGCGGGCGGCGCGCATCCTCTCGGTGCGCAGCCGGCGCGAGGCGGCGGGACTGCTGGTCGGCGAATGGCGCAGCGCGTTCCGCGGCGGCGGCATCGAGTTCGAGGAATCGCGACCGTATGAGCCCGGCGACGACGTCCGCGCGATCGACTGGAACGCGACCGCGCGCACCGGCACGCCGTGGCTGAAGCGCTTCCGCGAAGAGCGCTCGTGCACGTTGTTGCTTGCGCTCGACGTCTCGGCTTCGATGGGATTCGGGACGACGGGGCGCAGCAAGGCGCTGACCTGTGCACACGCGGCTGCGCTGCTCGCGGCTGCGGCGGCCCAGACCGGCGATCCGGTGGGATTCGTCGCATTCAGCGATCGCGTGCGCGCCGCAATCCCACCCGGCCGCGGCGACGCGCACACGTTTCGTGTGATCCGTGCGGCGGCCGAGAGCGCGAGCGAGCCGGGCGGCGCCACCGATCTCGGCGTCGTCGCTGATTGGGTGCGTTCGCACGCGCGACGCCGTTCGGTGGTCGTCGTGCTCTCCGACTTCCGCGATCCCGCGCCGACGCGCGGCGGTCGCCCGCTCGCAGCGCTCGGTCGGCGACACGATCTGGTGGCCGCGATCGCAGTGGATCGACGCGAGCGGGAACTCGTTGCAGCGGGAGGCCTGCGCATTTCCGATCCCGAACGGCCGTCGCGGCGCCTCGTGTTCGGCACGCGCCCGCGGTTTCGCGATGCGTACCAGACGGCCGCCGCAGAACATCGGAGCGCGCTGGCACGCCGGCTGCGGGAAGAGAACGCCGAAATCGTCTGGCTCGACACGGGCACCGACCCGCTGCGACCGCTCGTGCGATTCTTCCGGGCGCGCGGCACGCAGCGCCGGGGCATCTCGTGAAGCGCGCGCTCGCAGCCGTGATCGTCGCGCTCGCTTGCAGCGGTGAGCCTGCCCCCACACCGCCGCGTGCGCCGGTGACACCGCAGGCTGCCGTGGTGATCGAGCCGCCGCAACTGCGCGTCGGCGACGTCGCGGCGATCGACGTGGTGGTCGTGACGCCGCCGGGATTCCGCGTGTACCCGCTGAAGCCGCCGTCCTCGGTGCCGGGGCTGTGGTTGCTCGACGCCAACACGCGGCCCGCAGACGTCGACGCCGACCGACAGCTGCAGCAAACGCGAATCCGGGTGCGCGCCCGCGAAACCGGCTCCTTCGAATGGCCGGCGTTACGCATCGAGATCGAGGACGCGAGCGGCACGCGTTCGGAACTCGTCACCGCGGCGCGCCCGATCGAAATCGTGTCCGTGTTGCCGAACTTTCCCGAGCGCGCCGGCGAACCCTTCTCCTACCGGCTGCCGATTCCCAGCAACGACGGGAGCGGATCGCTCGGGGCCGCCGCTGCGGGTTCGCTCGGTACGCTCGCGCTGATCGCGCTGTTCGCGATCGCGCGCCGCGCGCGCCGGCAGACGCGGGCACGCAGCAGCGAGGCCGCCCGTATCGCGGCGTCGGAGCCGTGGGTCGAGGCGCTCGCCGCCCTCACCGCGGCGCGCAGTAGCGCCGACGCGAACTGGCGTCAGGCCGGCGGCCTCGGTGCGCGCGCGTTACGGCGCTACCTGACGCGTCGCTTCGGCGTGGCCGCCGAGTCGCTGACCAGCGAAGAGATGGCGGCGATCGAAAGACCCTTCGGCGCCGGCTCGCGCTGGCCGAGCGCACTCGAATGCCTGCACGACTTCGACGTCGAGCGCTTCCGCGCGCATGGCGATGTCAGCGCCGCCGCGCAGGTGCGTACCGCGCTCGATGCGGCGCGACGCTTCGTCGAAGCGTCGATGCCGGAGGAACGACGATGACGAATGCGCTCGCGGCGTGGTTCGGAATCGACGCCTTCGAGCGACCCGCGCTGTTCGGAGCCATGCTGCTGGCCACGCTCGTCGCAAGCTTCGTTGCCGTGCGCCGCGAAGCGCCGGCGCTTCCGTGGTCCGCATGGCCCGAGGCGATCGCTGCGGGCGGCCGGCGTCGCGACGTCGGCCGCATCGCCACTGCGGGGGTACGCGCACTGGCGCTGGTGCTACTGGCCGTCGCACTCGCGGGCCCCGTGCGCCAGCACAGCGCGCCGCCGCCGCCCGGTGAAGGACTCGATCTCGTGCTGGTGCTCGACACTTCGGAGAGCATGCAGGCGCTCGACGCGGAGGTCGCCGGCACCTGGCGCACGCGTCTCGAGCTGGCGCGTGCGGTGGTGGCGCGCTTCGCTTCGCAGCGCATCGCAGAAGGCGATCGCGTCGGACTCGTGGTGTTTGGCGAAACAGCTTTCACGCAGTGTCCGCTGTCGAGCGACGGACGCCTGCTCGGCGCGGCACTCGATCGCGTCACGCCCGGCATGGCCGGCAGCGCCACCGCGATCGGCGATGCGCTGGCTCTCGCGGTCAAGCGCGCGCAGCCCCAGCCGGATGGCGCGGCGACGACCGCGCCCGTGGCGGGCCGACTCGTCGTACTGCTGACCGACGGCCGAAGCAACGCCGGGGCGATCCCCGCCGACGTGGCGGCCGCACTCGCCCGGGCGCGCGGTGTGCGTGTACACACGGTCGGGATCGGCGGCGCACGCGAGGTTGCGATGGAGCGCCCCGAAGCCGCCGGTGGGCGCGGCTTGCATTTCGAGCGACACGACCTCGATCGCGAAACGCTCGCCGCGATCGCAACGACGACCGGTGGCCGATTCTTTGCCGCGCAGACCAGCGCCGATCTGGATGCGGTGTATACCGCGATCGATGCCCAGGAGCGCGTTCCCCGCCGCTCGCCGCCGCGCCAGCACCATACGACGCACCCCGAGCCGTTCCTCGCCGGCGCGGCGCTGCTGATCGCGATCGAAGCAGCGACCGCGCGCGGCGTCGCAAGGCGAATCCCGTGACACCGCCGCACCTGGCGCATCCGGAATGGACGTTGCCAGTCGCCACTGCGGTCGTCGCGATTGCCTCACTCGTGCTCGTCTCGTTCGCGGTCGGCCGACGGCGCGCCCGCCGGCTGCTCGGTTCGCCACGTTGGGTTCCGCCCGCGCAGTTGCTGCGCGACCTCGCGCTCGTCGCTGCGCTCGCGGCGGCCGGGCTTGCGCTGCTCGGCCCGCACGCCGGCATGCGCAGCGTGCAAGTCACGGGCTCGGGCATCGATGTGGTGCTGCTGCTCGACGTCTCGCGCAGCATGGACGCCACCGACGTGGCGCCGTCGCGACTGGACCGTGCGCGCGCGCTGGCGAGCCACGTACTCGAAAGGCTCGGCCCCGACGATCGCGCCGCGCTCGCTGCGTTCGCAGGGCGCGGCGTGCTGCTGACACCGCTCACACCGGATCTCGCTGCGCTCGGCGACATGCTCGCATCGTTCGACACCGATTTGATCCAGCCGAGCGGCTCGGATCTCGGCGCGGGCGTCGCCGCGGCCGCGGCCGCGTTCGAAGCCGCCAGTGGGCGACCGCGCGTGTTGCTCGCGCTTTCCGACGGCGAAGACCCGGATGCCGGCGGAGAGCAGGCCGCGGCGCGCCCGGCCCGCGGGGTCATGGATCTGGAGCGAGCGCAGCGCAGCGCGCGGGCGCGCGCGTCGTGGGCGTCGGGCTGGGCAGCGACGCGGGCGCGCGCGTGCCCGATGGCACCGCGACGCTGCAGGATGCGCGGGGACGGCCCGTCGTCTCGCGTCGCGACTTCGCACGGCTCGCCACGCTCGCGACCGCGACCGACGGCGCCGCCTTCGCGGGCGATCGCTGGGGCGACGTCGACGAGGACGCGCTGCTCGGCGCGCTGCGCCGCGATGCCGCGCGCGGACCTGGTGAAACGGTTGCGCGTCGGGTGCCGGCAACGCGCGTCGCGCCACTCGCTGGGCTCGCGTTCGCGCTGCTGTTGGTGGAGTGGGTTGGCGGCCCGCGCACGCTGTTGGCCTCGTTGCGAGTGCGGCGTCGCGGCGCGCTCGCGGCGGGCATCGCCGCGCTGACGCTCGCGGCCGTCGGCGTCGCTTCCGAAGGCGACTCGATCGCGCGACTCGAAGCGCTGCTGCGCGAGCGACCGGGCGACGCGCGGCTGCTGATCGCGCTCGGTGTCGCGCGCGCGGAGCAAGGTCGCGACGCGGAGGCTGCGTTCGCGCTACACGCCGCGGCGATCGGCGCGCGCGATCCCGGCGTCGCGGCCGTTGCGCACTTCGACCTCGGCGTGCTCGAAGTGCAGCGCAAGCGTTTTGCGGCCGCGCGGGACGCGTTTCTCGATGCGCTCGCGCTCGCGCCGGACGACCGCGAAGCGCAGTTCAATCTCGAGTGGTCGCTGCACGCGCTCGCCGAGGTGGCGGCGGAACCGGAGCAGCGTCGCGCCGACCCGGCTGCGCGCGAAACCGGCGAGCGGCCGGAGCCGAAGCAGCCCGATCCGAACCAGCCGCCCGGCCCGCGCAAAGGGGATGGACCGACGCCGCCAGCCGCGCTCGCGAGTCCTTCGACCGCGAACGGAACAGAACCGGGCCGGAGCTTCGCACCGGAGCTGTCGCCGGATCGTGCACAGCAATGGCTCGACGCGGTCGCGGACGATCCGGGCCGTGCACTGCGCGCCGCGGCGCGCGACGCGTCGAACCCACACCCCTCGCGCGCGGAGGCCGCACGCTGGTGACGCGTCGTTGCGTCGCTCTCGTCGCCGCGTCGCTACTGGCGGCGCGCGCGTCGCGCGGGGAACCGCTGTGCCGCACGCAGGTGCTTGTGGAACCGGACAGCGCAATCGTCGGCCAGCAGATCCTCTATCGACTCCGGATCTTCCGGTCTGTCGACGTTGCGTCGGTGCGCTTCGCGCGCGACCTCAGCTTTCCGTCGTTCCGCGCCGAGTGGTTGCCCGGCCAGTCACCGGATCCGGCGATCGTGGACGTCGGCGATCATGCGCTGGTCTTCGAGGAACGGCGCGCGCTGTTCGCCGCGCGCGCGGGCGAACTTTCGATTCCCGCTGCGCGACTCGAGTGTGTGAGCGCGACGCAGACGATCGAGGTCGACGTTCCCGCGGCGCGCGTTCTGGTGCGGGAGCCTCCCGACGCCGAGCGGCCGCAGGGATTTCGCGGTGTGGTGGGCCCGGTCGATGTGCAAGCGCATCTTTCGAGTGATCGCGTTGCGCTCGGCCACTCGCTGGCGTTGGTCGTCACCGTGCGCGGTGCGGCGAACACGTGGGACGCGGCCGACCCGTTCGATCCCGCGCGCGATCTCGCGGGCGTCGACGTCTACGCACATCCGCCGACGACCGAGCGCGAGACCGGGCGTCGACTCGAAGTGCGGCGCGCGTTCTCCTTCGATCTCGTGCCCCGGTCCGTCGGTAGTTTCGAGATTCCCGGATTGCGCGTGCCGTACTTCGATCCGGAGCGCGAGCGCTACGAAATCGCGGAGACGGTGGCGCTTCGCTTCACGGTGGATCCCGCAGCGAGTGATGCGCTGCTTCCCGCGGTGCCGACCGCCACGGCGAGCCCGCACAGCGGCGGGCAGCGCGGCAGATTCGGCGCTGCCGTCCTGGTCGTGCTGGCCGCGTCGTCACTCCTTGGAGTTGCCTCCGCGATGCTGCGTCGACGTGTGCGGCAGCGCGCCGCGCTGCGCGCGGCGAAACCGTTCCTCGCCGCCGCGGCGGCCGCGAGCGCTCGCGGCGACGAGATCGCGGC
>JANLTC010000180.1:0-9885 GCA_031362725.1 Deltaproteobacteria bacterium
GGGGCCGTGCCTCGAAGCGCTGGCCAAGACCTGTGACCTGCCGCTCTCGATCGACACGCGCAAGAGCGCCGTCGCTCGCGCCGCGCTCGCCGCGGGCGCCTGCATCGTCAACGACGTCTCGGGCGGCTGCTTCGATCCGGCGCTGCTCGAGGTCGTTGCCGAACGCGGCGCGTGGTTGGTCCTCGGTCATCTGCGCGGCGAACCGGCGACGATGCAACGCGAGCCGCGCTTCGACGACGTGCTCGCGGAAGTGGCGCAGGAACTCGCCGAGCGTGTCGCGCGCGCGGAGGCCGCCGGGGTCGCGCCGTCGCAGATCGTGGTCGATCCGGGCATCGGTTTCGGCAAGCAGCAGCAGGGCAACCTGGCGCTTCTAGCGAATGTCGGGTGGCTGGGATTGCAGCTCGGCAAACCGGTGCTGGTCGGACCGTCGCGCAAGGCGTTCCTCGGGCAACTCACCGGCGATCCGGTCGACGAACGCGACGTCGCGACCGCCGCCGCCTGCGCGATCGCCGTCTTCGCAGGTGCGAATGCGATCCGTGTACACGACGTCGGAGCGGGCGTTCGCGCCGCCCTCGTCGGTGCGAGCCTTCGCGCCGTACGGGATGCGCGCAGCGGGGCACCGGCGAGCGAGGCTGCGCGGAACGAGCGCGGGGAGGGTCGCTCGTGATCGAAGTGCTGTGGAGTCTGCTGCTCGACCAGGTCTCCGGCTTCGATCCGGTGCGCGACACGATCGACATCGCGCTGGTTGCGCTCGGCGTCTACTGGCTGTTGATCCTGATCCGCGGCACCCGCGCCGTGCAGATCCTCGTTGGCCTGCTGCTGCTGATCGGCACCAGCCTGGTGTCGCAGGCCTTCGAGCTGACCACGGTCGAATGGATCCTCGAGAACTTCCTCTCCTCCGCGGTGCTGATCATCATCGTGCTGTTCCAGGCCGACATCCGACGAGCGCTCGCGCGCGTCGGGCGCGGCGTGTTCCCGTCTGTTGCGAAGCAGGAGGAGACACAGCTCGCCGAGGAAGTGGCGCGCGCCGCGCAAGCGCTCGCGCAGAAGCGCGTAGGTGCGCTGATCGTGTTGGAGCGCGAAACGCATCTATCGGATCTGATCGAGGCCGGCACCGCGATCGACGCGGCGGTGAAGCGCGACCTGCTCGTGTCGCTCTTCATGCCGCAGTCTCCGCTGCATGACGGCGCGGTCGTGATCCAAGGCGGTCGCATCGCGCAGGCGGGTTGCATCCTACCGCTGACACTGCGCGAGGATCTGCCGGAGGGGGTCGGCACGCGGCATCGCGCCGCGGTGGGGATCACCGAGGAGAGCGATGCCGTCGTGATCGTGGTGTCGGAAGAGACGCAGGCACTCTCGATGGTGGTAGGCGGCGTGATGGCGCGTGGTCTCGATGGCGCGCAGCTGCGCGAAGTGCTGCGCGACGTGCTGGCCGGCGGCGAGGGCGCGCGCCGCGCGCTCGCGGAACTCGCCGGGTCGCGCCAAGCGAGCCGCGACGGACAGCGCGGAGCTGCCCGCGCCGAGGCCACGCAGGCCGGGCGGGCGTAGCGATGCGGATCTTCGGCAATGTCGGCTACAAGGCGCTCGCAATCGTGATCGCGCTGTTTCTCTGGTTGGTGGCGCGGGGCTCGTCGAGCGTCGAGCGCGGTTTCGACATTCCCGTCGTGCTGCAGGGTGTCCCCGACGATCTCGTCGTCGTCGATCAAGGCGCCGACGTCGTCAACGTCCGGCTGCTCGGGACGCGATCGACGCTGCGCAATTTCAACCCCGAGCGCCTCGAGTATCCCCTCGAGATCTCGGAGGCGAAGCCCGGCCAGGCGGACTTCGAAGTCGATCTGTCGCGCTTCGATCTGCCGCGCGGCGCGCGCGTGGTTTCGCGCTCGCCCGCGCGCATCGAGCTATCGCTCGAGCGCCGGATCGGGAAGACCGTCAAAGTAAAGCCGGATCTGGAGGGCCAGCCTGCCGAGGGCTTCCGCGTTGCCGAGATCTCGATCGACCCGCCGCGGGTCCGGATCACGGGCGCGCGCTCCGAGGTGCTACGGCTCTCCGAGGTCGCGACCGAAACGATCGACGTGGCGGGCGCAACGGGGCCCGTCGAGCGCGATGTCCGCATTTCCGCAGGGCCTGGTCACGTGTGGGCGGAATCACCGCGGACCGTGAAGGTCAAGGTGGCGGTCGAAGCAGAGCCGCTCGAGGTCCGCCCGGCCGCGCCACGCGGACCGAGCTGAGACTCCGGCGGCGAGGAGAGCAGATGGCGAGGGAACTCTTCGGGACCGATGGCGTGCGCGGTCGCGCGAACGTCGATCCGATGACGGCCGAGATGGCGCTCACGCTCGGCCAGGCGGTGAGCGTGATGTTTCGTCGCCGTGGCGGGGAGCGACACAAGATCATCATCGGCAAGGACACGCGCCGCTCGGGCTACATGTTCGAGAACGCGCTCGTCGCCGGGATCTGTTCGATGGGCGTCGACGTGCTGCAGGTCGGCCCGATGCCGACGCCGGGAATGGCGTTCCTGACCGCCGACATGCGCTGCGACGCCGGCGTGATGATCTCGGCCAGCCACAACCCGTTCACCGACAACGGCATCAAGTTCTTCTCGCACGACGGCTTCAAGTTGCCCGACGAGTTCGAGCAGCGCATCGAAGAGTTGATCAGCAATGGCAAGCTCGCTTCGCTGCGCGCGCCGGCAGAGGAAGTCGGTCGTGCGCAGCGCATCGAAGACGCGACGGGTCGCTACGTCGTATTCCTGAAGAAGACCTTCCCGCAGGATCTCACGCTCGAGGGACTGCGCATCGTGCTCGACTGCGCCAACGGCGCGGCCTACAAGGTCGGCCCGACGGTGCTCTCCGAACTCGATTCCGAGGTGTTCCCGATCGGCGTCGCGCCGAACGGCAAGAACATCAACGACGGCGTCGGTTCGGTCTACCCGGAGACGACGCAAGCCAAGGTGAAGGAACTGCGCGCGGACGTCGGCATCTGCCTCGATGGCGACGCCGATCGCTGTCAGATGGTCGACGAGAAGGGCAACCTGGTCGACGGCGACGCGCTGCTGGCGCTCGCGGCGCGCGACATGGTCGAACGCGGCACGCTGAAGGGCGGCGCCGTGGTCGCGACCGTGATGAGCAATCTCGGCCTCGAGCGCGCCGTCGAGAAACTGGGGTTGCGGCTGGTCCGAACGGCAGTCGGCGATCGCTACGTCGTCGAGGAGATGCGCGCCGGTGGCTACAACCTCGGCGGCGAACAGTCCGGTCATATCTTGTTCCTCGATCACAACACCACCGGCGATGGCCTGATGACCGCGCTCCAGACGCTCGCGATCATGCGCCGCACGGGTCGACCGCTCTCGGAACTGGTGCGCGACATCGAGCGCTTCCCGCAAGTGCTGGTGAACTTCCGTGTTGCCGAAAAACGACCGCTCGAGGGCCTGCCGACCGTGCAGGCCGCCGTCGCGAAGGTCGAGAAGGCGCTCGACGGCCGCGGCCGCGTGCTGATCCGCTACAGCGGTACGGAGCCGAAAGCGCGCGTGATGGTCGAGGGCGAAGAAGAGGCGCGCGTGCGCGAGTATGCCGATCAGATCGCCGACGAACTGAAGCGCGCGCTCGGCGGCGAGCCCAACGCATGAACGTCGCTCGGCTGCGCCTCACTGCGCGTCGACCGACCGGGTCGGCCTCCTTGCGCATGAACGTCGTTCGGCTGCGCCGACTGCCGCACGGGCCACGGGTCGCGTTGCCGTGCGCTCGCTAGTCGCAGACCTGGATGCGGCCGCGGCGCTCCGCGAGATCGCGCGGAGCGGCGAGCCGCGCCTCGCCGCGATCGCACTCGCGGCAGAGATGAGCGGTGCGGATGCGGTGCGACTCTCGGCGAGCGAGGCGCTGCGCCCGGTCCGCGAGAGCGATCTGCACGACGTACGCCGCGTGGTGCGACACTTCGAACTGCGACTTGCACCGACGCCGTCGCTGCTGAAGCTGGCACTCGAGGTGCGCCCCGATCGCGTCGTGCTCGCGAGCGAGCCGGGCAAGGAGCGCCTCGATGCGGCGCCGCTCGATGCGGCCGCACTCCGCCACGCGCTGCCGAGCGCCGCGCGCGCGCTGCGCGAGGCAGGCATCCCGGTGTGGGTGCGGATCGCGCCCGAGCCCGAGTCCGTCAAGCTGGCGCGTGGCACCGAGATCGCGGGCGTCGAGCTGTCGAGCGTCGGGACGATCGACCTGCCCGATTCCGAACGAACCGCGGCGCTCGAACGATTCGGAGACGCCGCGCGCCTCGCGAGCAAGCTTCGCTTGCCGATCGGAGTCGCCGGCGGGCTCGAAGCAGGTCGCGTGCGGACGATCGTCGCCGCGGCGCCGATCCTCGAGCGCATCGTGGTGGGCCGCGCGCTGGTCGCACGGGCGCTTCTGGTGGGCATCGAGCGCGCCGTCGGCGAGCTTCGCGCCGAACTCGTGTGAGCCGCGCGGCGTTCATCAGGCCCGCGGTGGAAGGCTCGTGACCTCGGAGACGCAGCGATGAAAGACGGGATCTGGCCGCTCGTCGGCGCGGCCTCGATGCGCGCACTCGATCGCTACACGATCGAGACGCTCGGCGTGCCGGGCGACCTGCTGATGGAGAGCGCCGGGCGCGCGGTCGCGGACGTCGTGCTCGCCGAGCGCGCGGGATCTACGGGACCCGTGGTCGTCGTCTGCGGCGCGGGTAGCAACGGTGGCGACGGTTTCGTCGTCGCGCGTCATCTGCATGGGATCGGTGTGGCCGTCCAGGTATGGCTGGTCGGCGAGCGCCGCAAACTGCGCGGCGACGCGGCAGCCAACGCGACGCGCCTCGAGCGACTGGGCGTCGCGATCGGAACGCGCGCGCCGCGCGGGGCTGAGGCTGCGGTGATCGTCGACGCGCTGTTCGGCACCGGTCTCGATCGCGCCGTCGCGGGCGCTGCCGCCATCGCGATCCGACGCATCAACGCCGCGCGGCCGTCGTCGCGCGTCGTGGCGGTGGACCTGCCGTCGGGCATCGATTCCGACACCGGACAGGTACACGGTGTGGCGGTGCAGGCCGACGTCACGGTCACGATCGGGCTGCCGAAGCTCGGGCTGGCGCAGGAGCCGGGGCGCTCGCTCGCCGGGCGCGTCGTCGTCGCGCGGATCGGGATTGCGGACGTGGCGCCAGGCCTTTCGCGCGGCGCGCCGGGCGCCGAGTCCTGGACGCCGGTCGCCGCGGCGCGCGCGCTTCCCGCGCGACCCGCGGCCGGTCACAAGGGCAGCTTCGGACACGCACTCGTCGTCGCGGGTTCGCGCGGCAAGACCGGCGCGGCGGTGCTCGCGGCCGAGGGCGCCGCGCGCATCGGTGCCGGCCTCGTCACGATCGCGTGCCCGGCGAGTCTGAACGACATCCTCGAGGTGAAGTGCACCGAGATGATGACGGCGCCGGTTGCGGATGGCGCCGAGGGTTGTTTCGCGCCCGCAGCCCTGCTGCCGCTGCTCGCGCTGGCCCGCGAACGCAACGCGGTGGCGCTCGGTCCTGGCGTCGGTCGCGACGCGGACGTGCAGAAGCTGGTGCGCGAATTCGCGTTGCGCTGTGGGGCGCCGCTGGTGATCGACGCCGACGGGCTCTTTCCGTTCGCGAAAGCGGCGCTTGGTGCGTTGAAGGCACGCAAGGCCGCCACTATTCTGACCCCTCACCCAGGAGAGGCGGCACGTCTGCTCGGCGTCACGGCTGCGGAGATCAACCGCGACCGCGTAGGCGCCGCGCGGCAAATCGCGGCGGAGACTGGCAGCGTGGTGATCTTGAAGGGAGCCGCAACGGTGATCGCAGGACCGGACGGGCGCACTGCGATCAATCCGACCGGCGGTCCCGCGCTCGGCAGCGGCGGCACCGGCGACGTGCTCACCGGCATCGTCGTGGGTCTGGTGGCGCAGCGCGTTCCCGCCTTCGAGGCGGCGACAGTCGGCGCCTGGCTGCACGGATTCGCAGGCGATCGAGTGACCGAGCGCCGCGGCCGTTCCGGGCTGCTCGCGAGCGAGATCGCAAACGAATTGCCCGAGGCGTGCGAAGCGCTGCGCGCTCTCGGTGGCGTTGCGGAGCGGAGCGCGCTTGCGCTTTCGTTCCCGTAGCAGCGGCGAGACGCGCGATGCGGCACGCCGCCTCGGCATCGCGATCGACGCGGTCGGTGAGACGCGTTCGGTCGGCTTCGTGATCGGCCTCGTGGGTCCCCTCGGCGCGGGCAAGACGGAGTGGGTGAAGGGGCTCGCGGAGGGTCTCGGCGTCGAGGCCGGCCTGGTGACGAGTCCGACCTTCGTGATCGCGAGCGCGTACCCTGGGTCGCGCCCACTCGCCCATGTGGATTTCTACCGGCTCGAGAGCGAAACGGAGTTGGAGGCGACCGGGTTCGTGGACTTGCTCGATCCGGGCCAGGTCATTGCAATCGAGTGGTGCGATCGGTTCCCGCGTGCGCTGCCCGAGGATCACATCGAAGTGTGCATCGCACGAGGAGCCGAAGAGCCCGAGCGCGTGCGCGAGATCGAGATGATCGCGCTCGGTCCGATCGCCGAGCGCGTGTTGCAGCAATTCGGGAGCGCGAGCAAGGCGCTGGAGGAACGAGCGTCGTGGCGTTGATCGTCCAGAAGTATGGCGGTACCAGCGTCGCCAACGTCGAGCGGATCCGGTCCGTCGCGAAGCGCGTGGTAGCGACCGTGGCGCAGGGACACCGCGTCGCGGTCGTCGTGTCGGCGATGTCGGGCGAGACCGACGCGCTGGTGGCACTCGCGAACGACGCGGGCGGCGATCGCCCGGATCCTCGCGAGTACGATGCGCTGGTCGCGACTGGCGAGCAGAAGACCATCGCGCTGCTCGCGATGGCGATCCATCGCCTGGGTCACAAGGCGCGCTCGTTCACCGGCGCGCAGATGGGGATGCGCACCGATGCGTCGCACACGCGCGCGCGCATCCAGAGCATCGACCGCGCGCGTATCGAGGCGGTGCTCGACGACGGCGCCGTCGCGGTGATCGCCGGTTTCCAGGGCATCGACGACGCGGGCAACATCACGACGCTCGGCCGCGGCGGATCGGATACCTCGGCGGTCGCGGTCGCTGCCGCGCTCGAAGCCGACGTCTGTGAGATCTATACCGACGTCGCCGGCGTCTACACCAGCGACCCGAACATGGTGCCCGCCGCGCGCAAGCTCGCACGCATCTCGTACGAGGAGATGCTCGAGATGGCGAGCCTCGGCGCCAAGGTGTTGCAGATCCGTTCGGTGAAGCTCGCGCAGCAGTACGGCGTGCCGCTGCACGTGCGCTCGACCTTCGAAGAGACAGAGGGCACCTGGGTGACCCGCGAGGAGGACGTGATGGAACGCCTGGTCGTCTCCGGTGTGACCTACCAGCGCAACGAAGCCAAGATCCGCGTCACCAGCGTGAAGGACCAGCCGGGCATCTCGGCGCGGCTCTTCACGCCGATCTCCGATGCGGGCATCGTCGTCGACATGATCGTGCAGAACGCCAGCCAGGACGGCAGCACCGACATCACCTTCACGGTGCCGCGCGCCGACTACCAGCGCGCGCTCGAGATGACGGAGCGCGTCGGCGCCGAGATCGGCGCGCACTCCGCAGAAGGCGACGACAAGATCGCGAAGGTTTCGATCGTCGGGCTCGGCATGAAGGACCACGCCGGCGTCGCCTCGAAGATGTTCCGAACGCTGGCGGGTGAAGGCATCAACATCCAGATGATCGCCACCAGCGAGATCAAGATCTCCGTCGTGATCGAAGAGAAGTACACGGAACTCGCGGTTCGCGCGCTGCACGGCGCCTTCATCGAGAACGGCGCCACCGAACCGAAGGCCGAGTGACGACGGAGACGGGCCGCGCCGCGCTCGTGGTGGCCGGCCTCGCGCTGGCGGTCGCCGCTTCGCAGCGCCTCGCGCCGTCCGCGTCGTTCGTCTGTGACGCGCCGGTTCTCGTCGCGGCGCGCGGCGCGCTCGTCTCGGTCTCGTGTACGCGCAGCGGCGCGCCGCTCGAAGGCGCGGCCCGACTCGCGTTCGATCTTCCGCTCGACGTGAACCGCGAAGACGCGCGTGCGCTCGAAGCGCTGCCCGGCATCGGCGCGGGTCGCGCTGCAGCGATCGTCGCGGCACGCGAGGCAGCACCGTTCTGCGACGTTCGCGACCTCGATCGCGTGCCCGGAATCGGCACGACGACGCTCGCGCGACTCGCCGGCCACGTCGTCGCGGGACCGGTGCGCGGCTGCGCGGCGGCGAAGTCGTAGGAAGTCGGGCATGGCAGTCGACCTGATGGCCCTTCGACAGCGCGTGCATCGCTACTTCGAGCGCGACATCTGGCAGCGACGCGCCGCCGGCGGGCCGCTCGTGGCGCTCGGCCGTTCGGCGCTGCAGGTGCTCGTCATCGTCGCGCAGGGCATCGAGCGCGACCAGATCCTGATGCGCGCAACGGCGCTCACCTATTTCGCGATGCTGGCGCTGATCCCGATCCTGGCGTTGGCGATCGGGCTCGTCGGTGCGTTCGGCGTGAGCGATGACCTGGCGCGCGCGGTGGTCGAGAAGGTGGCGGCCGGCAGTCCGGAGTCCGGCCAGTACATCCTCGATCTGGTGAAGAAGGTGAACTTCGGGAGCTTCGGCGCGGTGGGTGGCGCGAGCCTCTTCGTCACCACGGTGCTCGGACTCGGCACCGTCGAGCGTTCGTTCAACAAGATCTGGGGAATCGAACGCGAGCGTTCGCTGATGCGGCGCTTCGCCGACTACCTTGCGGTGTTGGTGGTGGCGCCACTGCTCTTCACGGCGGCGGTGTCGCTCTCGACGAGTCTGCGCAGCGAGATGATCCTGCAGCAGGTTCTCGCAGTCCCGGGGCTCGCGCAGGCGTATGACCTGGGTCTCCGGCAGACGCCGACCGCGTTGCTGTTGCTCGGGTTCGCCTTCCTCTATTGGTTCCTGCCGAACACGAGTGTGCGAATCGCGCCGGCGCTGCTCGGCGGATTGGTCGCAGCCGTGCTCTTCGGACTGGCACAGGCGCTGTACATCGGCTTCAACATCGGCGTCGCGCGCTCGAACGCGATCTTTGGCAGTTTCGCCGCGCTGCCGCTGCTGCTGGTCTGGCTCTACGTCTCGTGGATCGTCGTGCTGCTCGGCTGTGAGGTCGCGTTCGCCGCGCAGAACCTGCACTCGTTCCGGCGCGCGCGGGTCGGCGAGGAACCGCGGCCCGCGGCGCGCGAGGCGATCGGCATCGCGGTGGCGACGCGCGTTGCGCGCGCGTTTCGCAGCGACGGCGGCATCACCGACGAGGCGATCGCGGGTGAACTCGACGTTCCGGTGCGTACGGTGCGCGCGATCCTCACCGACCTCGAGGCGGGTGGCATCGTCTCGCTACGCAGCGACGACGAAGCCGACGTCTACCAGCTCGGTCGCGCCGCCGAGGCGATCTCGATCGCGCAGGTCTTCGAAGCGCTGCGCGGGCCGTTCGCACCGCCGGGTCGCGACAGCGCCACCGATCCCGCCGTGCGCGCACTCGTCGGCGATGTGGAACGGGGCGTCACGGACGCGCTCGGCAAGCGCACACTCGCCGACCTCGCGGATGGGTCGCCTTCCTAGCGCCGGTAGCCCTGCCAAGTCCATCGGCTAGCCTGCGCCCATTCACGGGCCGCTGCGCCCACAATCCCAGTTTGATCCGAATGCGCATCTACCTCGATCACAACGCCACTACGCCCGTGCGCGACGAGGTCGCGGGCGCGGTGCTGCGCGTGTTGCGTGATGTGCCCGGAAATCCGAGCAGCGCGCACGCCGAAGGCGCGGCGGCGCGTGCGGAGGTCGAACGCGCGCGCGAAAGCGTGGCGGCGCTGGTCGCGGCGCGACCGGGCGAGGTCGTGTTCACCGGCGGCGCCACCGAGTCGAACAACCT
>JANLTC010000236.1:0-1656 GCA_031362725.1 Deltaproteobacteria bacterium
AGGTTGTAGTTGGGGATGCGCGGGCTGAGGTGGTGGACGTGGTGGAACCCGATGTTGCCCGAGAACCACTGCAAGACGCGCGGCAGCTTGTAGAACGAGCTTCCGCGCAGTGCCGCGGCCGTGTAATCCCACTGCTCGCCGCGCTCCCAGTACGTGCCTTCGAATTGGTGCTGGATGTAGAAGAGCCAGACGCCGGCGGAAGCGGCGACGCCGACGATGATCGACTGGATGACGAGGTACGGCACGAAACCGAACAGGAGGCTCATCCCCGTCGCGAAGCCCACCAGCAGCAGATTCCCCCACCACACGGAGTGTCTCTCGCGCGCGCCAGCCTGCGATGCAGGAAAGCGGTGCATGACCAGCACGAGGAAGAATGGCGCGATCACGAAGAGCACGATCGGATTGCGCGCCAATCGATACGCGACCTTCTTCCAACGCGAAGCCGCCAAGTACTCCTGCACGGTCAGCGTCCAGATGTCGCCGAGGCCGCGCCGGTCGAGATCACCGGACGTCGCGTGGTGGACGGCGTGCTGCCAGCGCCAATGCCGGTACGGAGCGAACGTCAAGGCGCCAGTCACGAAGCCCACGACGTCGTTGGCCCACTTCGAAGCGAAGAACGACCCGTGACCGCAATCGTGAAAGATGATGAAGGCGCGGATCAGGACCCCGCCGGCCACGATCGCGAGCGGCACGGTGAGCCACCACGAGACGGAGAGGCTCCAATAGAGGAAGGTCCAGAGCGCGACGTACGAGCCGATCGTGTTCACCATCTGCCAGATCGCACGCCAGGTGTGCGAACCCTGGTGGGCGGCGACGATGGACTGCCAGGCCTGGATTTCGTTCCGGCGGGCTTCCCGAGATGCGCTTGCAGATTCGATCATGCAGATTAGGCCGAGTTCATCCCACGCTACAGCGAACGAGTGAATGAGCCCAGCTCCGCTCCGGTGAAATGCGGACTTCGCCGTCTCTATCTCGGCGCATCTAGAAGTCCGATAACGCCTTCCTGACCCTGCCAGCGCCTCTTGCGCCCATCGACGAGAACGCGGGTGCGCAGCGCGAATAATCCGAGGCAGCGCTTCCCCGAACGGCGATCTGCCGATACGCTCGTGTACTTCTAACACTTCGGTCGCGTTCCAAAGCGACCTGCGGCGCGCCAGCAGAATCACATCGATTGCGCCGCCTCCTCACCTCGCGGCCAGCCCTGTTGCGTCGGCCTCGACCCTGCCTGGCAGGGCGCAGAACGCCAATTTTCCAGGCAACAAGGCCACATCATTCCCAATAGCTCCCGCGAATTCGCTCCCAAGTCCAGTCCCCTTCCGACCAGTTTCCGCGCTTTCGATCTCGGCCCCGAGTTGCAGCGCGCCCTCACCGACGCGGGCTTCACCGAGCCGCGTCCCATCCAATCGGCGACCCTCCCCGAGGCTCTCGCCGGGCGAGATATCCTCGGCCTCTCGCAGACCGGTAGCGGCAAGACGGCCGCTTTCGCGCTCCCGATCCTGGCGCGCCTGGCGGGAACGCGCGGCACGTCGCCGCGCGCGCTGATCCTCGCTCCCACGCGCGAACTCGCCGCGCAGATCCAGGAACACTTCCAGGAGCTCGCGCATCACACGCGCGTCTCCGTCGTCACGGTCTTCGGCGGCGTGTCGATGAACACGC
>JANLTC010000062.1:0-2274 GCA_031362725.1 Deltaproteobacteria bacterium
CCGTTCGCCGGCGAGCCGCGTGTTGGCCGACAACTCCTGGCCGAGATTGACTCGGCTGATCGGATAGACCTGCTGATGGCTTTCATTCGCAATAGCGGCGTGGCTCCACTGCGGGAGGCGTTGCGCCGACACTGCGACGCCGGTCGCGAGCTCCGAATTCTGACCACAACGTACACGGGCTCCACGGAGCGCAGAGCGCTCGATACGCTGCACGCGTTGGGTGCTGATATTCGGGTTTCATACGACACGACCACGACTCGGATGCACGCCAAGGCCTGGTTGTTCCACCGCCAGTCAGGATTCGCCACAGCGTACGTGGGTTCCTCAAACTTGACCCACTCCGCTCAGGTGTCTGGTCTTGAATGGAATGTTCGCGTCTCCGGCGCACGCAATCCTGACGTGATCGACAAGGTCAGCGCCGTATTTGACAGCTACTGGGAGAGCAGTGACTACGAACCTTATGACGCCCAAGTGTTCGACGACCAGATCCAGCGAACCGCCCGCAGGGATCCCCAGCTGGTCCTGAGCCCGGTCGAAATCCGACTGGCGCCGTTCCAGGAGCGTCTGCTCGAGCTACTCGCAGTAAGTCGTCTTCAAGGGCACCACCGAAACCTACTCGCCGCCGCTACGGGCACTGGCAAGACGGTAATGGCTGCGGTCGATTACGCCCGACTCCGCAAGAGGTTGCCCCGAGCTCGGCTGCTCTTCGTCGCGCATAGGGAGGAAATTCTGGATCAGAGCCGAAACACATTCCGCCACGCGCTGCGGGACTCGGATTTCGGCGAACAATGGGTCGGCAATCATCGTCCGAAGTACTTTGAACATGTCTTTGCGTCGATTCAATCGTTGCGACGGATCGAGTTGGATGACCTGCCGTCCGATCATTTCGACGTGGTAATCGTGGACGAGTTTCATCATGCGGCGGCGCAGTCATATCGCCGCCTGCTGGACCACGTCCATCCGCTCGAATTGCTGGGCCTGACTGCCACGCCGGAGCGGACCGATGGCGTCCCGATCATGCATTGGTTCGAGGATCGAATTGCTGCAGAGCTCCGCCTTTGGGACGCGATCGACCAGCAGTTCCTAACCCCATTTGTCTATTTCGGCCTGCACGATGGTCTTGATCTGTCTCTTGTTCCTTGGCGCCGGGGGACGGGCTACGACCCAGCAGGCCTCACCAATCTCTTCACATCGTCGGATGCCTGGGCCCGCCGCGTCATCCAGGAAGTTCACGACCGCGTTGATGACATCACGCGAATGCGAGCGTTGGGCTTCTGTGTGAGCATCGAACACGCGCAATTCATGTCTTGAGTCTTCAACGCGGCGGGGATTCGCTCGGTAGCGATTTGGGGCGATAGTCCCGACCACGAGCGCAAGGCTGCCCTACAGGACTTGACACGTGGCAACGTGAGCGTCGTCTTTTCGGTGGACCTTTTCAATGAGGGTATCGACGTGCCTGCGGTGGACACGCTGTTGCTGTTGAGGCCCACCGATAGCCCGACGCTGTTCTTGCAACAACTGGGGCGCGGGTTACGGCGTGTAGAAGGCAAGTCGATCTGTACGGTACTCGACTTCGTCGGACTCCACAGACGCGAGTTCCGGTTCGATCGCCGATTTCGCGCCCTTCTGGGCGGCACACGTCAGAATGTCGAGCAGCAGATTGTGGGCGGCTTTCCCTTTCTACCTGCGGGTTGCCATATGGAGCTCGATCCAGTGGCGGCCGATATCGTACTTCGAAGCATTCGACAGTCAATTCCTTCGCGATGGAATCAGAAGATCGACGAGCTGCGCGCCCTGGCGCGATCGGGAGGCGAGGTGCGACTGTCTGCGTACTTGAAATCTGCAGGGCTGGACCTGGAGGATCTCTACCTCGGAGCACGGGGTTGGTCTGATCTCTGTGAGGATGCCGGGATTTCGATCGCGACACAGGGACCCGCGGAAAAGCCACTTCGCCGTGCGGTTGGACGACTGCTACATGTGGATGACGATTTGCGACTCAACGCCTACTCCGCACTTGTCTCTCGGAGCATCGCACCGACGGTCGATGAGCTTGACGAGCGCGGACGTCGCCTTATCCGAATGCTTGTGGCGTCCCTCGTTGATCAGGCCGTAGACAAGGACGCTGGGCTTCAAGAGGGGGTTGACTTGCTGTGGCAACATCCTCAGGTACTGGTGGAGTTGTGCGAACTGTTCGAGCACCTTCGCGGAAGCATCAACCACGTCCATCTCCCCCTCGCAGGCCGTTCAGACGTGCCACTTCAAGTACACGCGCGG
>JANLTC010000313.1:0-13294 GCA_031362725.1 Deltaproteobacteria bacterium
CGCAGCGCGACGCGTTCGCCACGCAGTTCTGCGATCACGAGTGGCGCCGCAGCGTCGGTTGCGGCCGGCCAGCCGAGTCGCTGCGCGAGATCCAGCACGAGCACGGGCTCGTCGTCGATCAGCGCGAAGCACTCGCCCGCGCTGCCCTCGATCGCGCCGGGCTCGAGTTCGACGATCCGCTCCACCTTCGAAATCGGTACCGCGACCGTCTCGCCACCGAGCACGACCAGCAATACGCGCTGCACGGCAGCCGCGATCGGAACACGCAACACCGCAGTGGTACCGGCGCCCGGGCGCGTCTCCAGCCACACGGCGCCGCCGAGCGACTCGAGCGTCGAGCGGACAGCATCCATACCGACGCCGCGACCCGAAATGTCCGAGACCGTGGCGGCGGTCGAGAGGCCCGGACGGAACGCCAACTCGACGATTTCCTCGGCCGGAAGATCATCGGCGAGCGTCGCGTGGACGAGTCCCGCCGCGACCGAGCGCTCGCGCAGCGCGGTGAGATTCATGCCCGCGCCATCGTCGCAGACGGCAATGCGAATCGCGTCCTTCTCGCGTGTCGCCTCGATGCGCAGCGAACCCGCTTCGGACTTGCCGGCCTGTTTTCGCGCTTCGGGCGATTCGAGGCCGTGGTCGACCGCATTGCGCACCAGATGCACGAGCGGGTCGTAGAGCCGATCGAGGATCGAGCGATCCAGCTCCAACTCGGCGCCGACGAGCGTCACCTCGACGTGTTTACCGGTGCGCGTCGCGACTTCGCGCGCCACGCGCGGAAGATTCTCCATCACGCGCAGCAGCGGCGTCGTACGCAGCGCGAGCGCGCGACGCTTCAGTTCGCCGACCACACGATCCATCTGATCGAAGCCACCGGACAAACGCGCATCCTGACCGATCCCGTTGGTCTCGGCGGCCGTGCGCAACTGGCTGGTGGTGAGGATCACCTCGCCCACCGTGCTGAGGAAGCGGTCGAGAGTCTCATTCGGAACGCGCACCGAGGGCGGTGGTCGCGGCACGGTCGCGCGCACCGGCTCGACTTTGGCGCGAGCGGGCGACGCGCCCGCCGCAGTTTCGACTACGACAGGCGCCGTGCTTTTTTTGGCGGCTCGGGGTCGTCGAGCAACGCGAGCAGCGCCAGATCGGGCGGCGGGGGTTCCCCGCTATCGCGCACGACGGCGACCATGCGTTCGAGGCTCTCGAGGCCACGGAACAATACTGCGACACCCTCGGGATCGTCGATCTGACCGCGTTTGCGCCAGGCGCCGAGCCGGTCTTCGAGGCGGTGCGCGAGTGCGCTCACGGCGTCGTAACCGAGCGACGCGCCCATGCCCTTCATCGAGTGCATCAGCCTGAACACGGTGTCGATCTCCGCGCTGGCGCGCGTGTCCTTCTCGAGCGTCAGCAGCGCCTGCCCGATCTCCGCCAGGTGTTCGGTCGCCTCTTCGAGGAAGAGATTCCGATACTTGGCAACATCCACTAGGGCGCCTTCTCGGCGAGCTTGCGCAGCGTCTCGATGACCGCATCGGGCTTGAAGGGCTTGACGATGTAGTCGGAGGCGCCCGCCTGTAGCGCCTCCGTCACGAGCGCCTCCTGCCCGAGCGCGCTCACCATCGCGACCTTCGCGCTCGGATCGAGCGCCAGGATCTCCTTCACCGCGTCGATTCCCGAACGCTTCGGCATCACGATGTCCATCGTGACGATGTCGGGCTGCAGGCGCGAGAACTCCTCGACGGCGGCGCGACCATCCGCCGCCTCGCCAACCACCTCGAACCCTTCGGGCTCGATGATGTCGCGAATCAGCTGCCGCATGAAACGCGCATCGTCCGCGACCAGGACTCGAACCGTCATGCTCTTCCTCCTTCTTGTTCGATCACGCGCTGGGCTCGTTCGAGCAGGCGCGCAGCGTCGAGCACGGCCACGATGCGGCCGCGCAGGGGTCTTCGTTCCACCACGAGCCCGTCACTGGTCGGCGGGCCAGCGGGTGCATCGACGAGTCCGAGCACGCGATCCACCGGTACACCGAGGCGCCCCGACTGACCGCCGGGCACGCCCAGCACCAGAACGTGTTCGGGCCGAGACCCGGTCGCCGGTTCCTCTAGCAAGGCGTCGCGGGCGACGATCGGTAGCGCGTCGCCGTGGTGATTGACAACGCCAGCAACGCCCACGGGCAGCGTCGGAATCGCCGCGAGCTGCGACCACTCGGTGACCTCGATCACGTCGGAGATCGGCAACGCGTACGCGCCACCACCGACTTCGAAGAGCACGAGGCGGCGCTCCTCGGGGCCCGTCACGAGGGCGATCCCCCGTTGCGTTCGACCTGGAAGCGCCGCAGCGCGCCGCGCATCTCATCTGCGAGTGCGGTCATCGTCTGCGCAGAAGCGGCGGTTTCCGCCATCGCCTCGAACTGCCCCGACGCCGCACCGGCGACTTCACGCACCGCGTCGGCATTCGTCACGGCGACACGCGCAATCTCCTCCACGGAGACCACCATGCGCTCGGTATCGCGCGACTGTGTATCGGCCTCCTGGAAGATCTCTTCGGCTCGCGATGCCGCTTCGGACACGGCCGACTGAATCTGTTCGAGCGAATGCGCGATCGTGTTGACGTCGTCGCGTCCCTCGGCGATCACCTGGCTCGACAAGCGCATCTCGTCCGCCACCTGCGCCGTCTCGGCCTGGATCTCATGGACGAGCTTCGAGATCTCCTCTGCGCTGCGGCTCGCACTCTCGGCGAGCTTGCGAATCTCGTCAGCCACGACCGAGAAACCGCGTCCGGCCTCACCTGCGCGCGCCGCTTCGATCGATGCGTTGAGCGAAAGAAGATTCGTTCGGCCCGCGACGCTGTGGATCATCTCGGTGATCTGGTGGACGTGGCGGGTCTTGGCTTCGAGCCGGAACACCATGCCACCGGCATCCTCGACGCGCTGAAAGACGGTCTTCATCTTCTCGAGCGCGAGGCGCGACACGTCGACGCCCGCGTGCGCCTTCTGGTTCGCCTCCGCCGAGAATCCGAACGCTTCGCGCGCGCGGCCGGCGTTCAGTTCGATCGCCTGCGCGATGTCGTGGATCAGGCGGCGCGCGCCTTCGAGCAGTTCCTGCTGATGCTCGACCCCCTTCGCGACACCCTCGACGGTCGCCGAGATTTCCTCGGTGCCCAGGCGACTCTGGTGTGTCGAGCTGGACAACTCGTTCGCCGCGGACGACAGCCGATCGGAGCCGTGCTGCACGTTCTCGACGAGTTCGCGCAGGCTCTCGAGCATGCCCGCGATGCTCGCGCTCAGCTCGTCGGTCTCGTCCGGGAAGTGCCCGCGTCGCAATTCGACGTCGGTGCGCAGGTCACCCGCTCGGATGCGATCGGTGACATCACGCAACCGCGCGAACTGGCGACCCAGCTCGCGCGACAGAAAGAAGCCGAGCACGCCGCCCACGCCGAGCGCCACGAACGCCGTCGCCCACGGCGCCACGATCACGCCCGACGCCGCGACGACGTGCGGGAACGCAACCGCAGCGGCCGCGACCAGCAGCGAGCGGAGCACGAACTTGTGCGAGAGCGCTAGGCGCACGGGAGTTGTATCGGTCCCGAAGGTCGCGGCCTTGAAGCAACTCGGTAGCAGGGGTCCCGGATTCGGGACTCGGCCTGATGAACGTCGCCGCTCGCCGATGGCTCGCTACGCGGGATTCGGCCTGATGAACGTCGCCGCTCGCCGATGGCTCGCTACGCGGGATTAGAAGTGAGCGAAGCCTCGGCGCGTGGGTTTCGGGATGCCGCACAGGCCGAGATTCGCGGTGATCGTGCCGATCTCGGTGACCGCGACGCCGAGCCGATCGCGGAGCGCGCGCACGGTCGCCGCACCGGGCCGCAGCGTGAAGAGCAACTCGTAGTCTTCGCCGCCCGCCAGCGCGAGTCGCAGCGGATCCGCGCCGACCCGGGCGCACGCGGCGGCAAAACCCGGCGGCCGCGGGATCCGCTGCGGATCGATCTCCGCGCCGACACGCGACGAACGCAGCAGATGGCCAAGGTCGGCGATGAGTCCGTCCGAGACGTCGATACACGCGCCCATCCCGCGCAGTTGGGCCAGCGCGCGCCCGGCGGACAGACGCGGCTCGGGCGCCACCCGCACGCGACCGCCTCGCACCGCACGTGCAACGGCGAGTGCCGCGCCGCCCAGCGTGCCGGTCACGAACAGGAGATCGCCTGGCTTTGCGCTCGCGCGAGTCAACGCACGACCCCGTCGCACTGCGCCCAGCACCGTCAGCGTGAGCGAAGTCTGTCTCGCTCGCGCAACGTTCCCGCCGACGAGCGGCGCCTGCCACCGACGGGCGCCGTCGATCAGCCCGCGCAGGATGCCTTCGGCGTGCGCGAGCGGAAGCGTTGGCGGCGCCGCCAATGCGGCGAGCACACCGAGCGGTCGTGCGCCCATCGCCGCGAGATCCGAGAGAGCGGCCACCAGCGCCCGCCGTCCGATTGCGCGCGGCGCTTCGCGCGCGAAGCGGAAGTGCACGTCCTCGACGAACGCGTCGGTCGAGGCGGCGAGATCTTCGCCCGCGCGCAAGCGCAGCAACGCCGCGTCGTCACCGATGCCGAGCACCACGCCTCGGGCCCGCCCCGCCCATCGCGCCGCGCGCTCGATCCGGTCGATCAGCGCAAATTCGCCGATGTCGCGCAGCCTCATACGCCGACCCTAGCAACCCGCACCAACCGGGTGCCGGGCGTCAGGTCGTTTGCTCGTCAGTTTTAGCGACCTGCTGCGCCACGCGATCCACGACTCGACGCCCGGTCCCCGTAAACGCGGAGCCACTACGCCGATCCCCGCGACCCGCTCGCCGAGGCCCCCAATGCTTCCCCGTTCATGGCGCGCGCGGCGCGCGACCTCAGCCGTCGGCGCGCGGCAGTTCTTCTTTGGCGAGGACTTGCCCGGTCAGCGCCGCCCACAGCTCGCGCACGATGAACGATTGAACGATGCCGAGCTGGAGGTATTGCTGCTGGAGAGCGCGTGGCAGGTCGTGGAAGTCGCCGACGATCTTGCGGCAGCTCGGCTCCCCACATTGGCATTCCATCGTCCAGCGCCGCTCGCTCATCGTCGTCGAGTAGTCGTAACAGATCTCGCCCTCGCGCCGGATGTCGCGCAGTGCCACCAGCACGCGGTCCGAGCGCAGCGCGGCGTTGGGATCGCAGCTGTGGTTCGCGACGCGGCTGCGCGAGTCGAGGTCGAGATATGTCGAGCGGCCGACCTGGAGCGGATACGACTCATCGATTCCGCTGGCGAGCACTTCTTCGAGCGAGAGGATTTCGCCCGTGAAGAACATGATGACCGCGCCGGCCGGAATGTCGGCCGCCGCAAACAAGCCGAGCCCATGCGGGCTCTTCGCGATGCGAACGGGTGCGGTGCGCACGCCGCGCATCAGCCGAACCTCGCGAGCAGCAGGACGGAGCCGACTGCCATCGCGACGCCGAGCAGCTCGGACCCGCTCAGCGTCTCGCCCAGTACTGCAACGCCCACGCCCGTGAGCAGCAAGGCCGTCGTCACGGAATAGACGATGCCGATCTCCGCAAACGACAGATGCCGCATCACGTAGACCCAACCGCTCGCCATCGCCGCGTACACGGCCAGGCCCAGCCAGAACCACCCCGTGCGGGCGCTCATCTTCTGCTCGCTCGAAAGCTTCAGGAAGTAGTCCGCGAGCACGCCGACTCCAGCGAGGCCGGCCGCGACGATCAGCGCGACGTGCTTCTCGGCCACGGCTAGTTCGCCCGTTTGCGGCCGAAGGCTCGCAGGTAGGCCTCGGCCCTTTCTTTCGCCATCGGCCGCGCGATGAAGTAGCCCTGCCCGTCGTCGCAGCCCTGCGCCTCGAGCACGCTGAGTTGGCCATCGTCCTCGATGCCTTCAGCGGTGACACGCATGTTCATGGTCCGCGCCATCGCGATGATCGCCTCGGAGATCGCGCGATCTCGCGAGTCCGTGTCGATCCCCGTAATGAACGAACGGTCGATCTTCAGCCGGTCGATCGGAAGCTGCTTCAGGTGGTTCATGTTCGCGTAGCCAATGCCGAAGTCGTCGATTGCCACCTGGACGTTCATGGCTCGCACACCGGAGAGCACCTCGCGGGCGCGCGGGAGGTTCGCGATCAACGCGCTCTCGGTGATTTCGATCTCGAGCACGGACGGCGCCAGACCGCTCTCCGCGAGGGCATGCGCGACACGCTCCAGGAAGTCTGGCTGCGCGAGCTGAACGGGCGAGACGTTGACCGCCATTCTCTCGAGCGTGAGCCCGCTCGCGATCCATTCGCTCGCTTGCGCGCAAGCGGAATGCAACACCCAATCACCGATCGGAACGATCAGGCCGGATTCCTCTGCCACCGGAATGAACTCGAGCGGCGGCACCCCGTTCAGTTCGCCGTTGGTCCAGCGCAATAGTGCCTCCATCCCGCTGACGCGCCCGCTGCGAAGGTCGAGCTGCGGCTGGTAGTGCAGCGAGAGTTCGCCGCGGTGAATCGCGCCGCGCAACTGGTTCTCGAGCGTGAGGTTCTTGAGCGCGGAGGTGTTCATCGCCGCGTCGTAGAACTGGAAGCTCCCGCGTGTGTTGCGCTTCGCGAAATACATCGCGAGGTCGGCGTTGCGGAGCAGCGTCTCGATGTCCTCACCGTCGCCCGGGAAGACCGCGATTCCGATGCTCGGCGTGACGAACAGCTCATGCGTCGCGATGGCCATTGGCTCCAGCAGAGACTTCGCGATGCGCCTGGCCACCAGCGCCGCGTCGTCGGAGCGGGTGAGATCGGGCAACACCACCATGAACTCGTCGCCGCCCATCCGTCCGAGCAGACTGCCCGCAGCGGCCACACTGTCCGTCTCGCGCACGGCCTCGCGAAGCCGTTGCGCCGTGGCGCGCAGCACCTCGTCGCCAACGCTGTGGCCGAGCGTGTCGTTGATGCGCTTGAAATTGTCGAGGTCGACGAACATCACGCCGAGCGGGCGCTTGTTGCGCTCGGCGAGGGCGATCGACCGGGCTAGGTGCTCTCGCAGCTGGTCTCGATTCGGGAGCTCCGTGAGAGAATCGAAGTACGCGAGGCGCCTGATCCTTTCCTCGGCCCGCGCCTTGCGCCCGAGCGCGAAGGCAAGCTGACGCACCTCGTGCGGATGAAACGGCTTCTGCAAGTAAAACAGCTTCTCCGCTGGCGGAATGCGCGCCGAGATCTCGGCCGGGTCGACGTCCGAGTACGCGGTAGCAATGACGATGTCGACGCTCGCGTCTAGGGCGCGAATCGCCTCCGCCGCCCAGGCGCCGTCGGGGCCCGGCGGCATCCGCATGTCGAGGAACACGACGTCGAAGCGCTCGCCGTTTTCGAGCCTCGTGCGCACGGCCTCGACGCCCGACTCGGCGCGATCCGCGGTGTGCACGTCGAAGAATGCAGCCGCCTTCGTTGGATCGGGAGTCCCGCGCTTGAATAGCCGAGCGCGCAACTGCTCGACTTCGCTCGAGCGAGGCCTCGATCCTGATGCCATCACTTCGCGGTACGCCTCGCGGATCTCCTGCTCATCATCGACGACGAGCACGCGAATCGGATCGTCGCCGCTCATGCGCCCTCCCCGGGCGACACCGGCGCTCCGTTCGAAGCCGCCTCCGCCAGCGGCAGCAACAAGTGGAGCGTCGCGCCCTGGCCTGCGCCGGCGCTCTCCGCGAACAGCCGGCCGCCCATTGCGGAGACCGCGTTGGCGCTCCAGTGCAGGCCGATTCCAGATCCGCGCTTCTTCGTGGAAAAGCGCCGGTGGAACATCTCGGACAGGGCCTCCCCCGTGATTCCGGTGCCGTTGTCCTCGAAGCTGATGTGCGCGAGGCGCGAATCGCCGTCCTGCTCGCGCCGCGCTCGCACTCGGACGCGGCCGTTCGAGATGCAATGACTCTTGATGGATTCGGCCGCGTTCAGGATGAGGTTCCCGACGACCTGCTGGATCTCGACGCGGGGGCCGCGCACAAGCCCGATCGCGCTCACACTCGGATCGATCTCGAAATCGACGACGCGCAGTAGCTCAGGGCTAAGGCCGTCGGCAACGCGACGAACCACGGGCGCAATCTCGACAGCCTCCGCCACGCCCCCGGCACGGCTGTAGCGTGCCTGCTCGCCGAGGATCTGCTGGACGTGTTCGACCTGCACGATCCCGCCGCGCACATGCTCATGAGCCTCGCGCAGAAGCGAGACGAGTTCGATGCCTGCGAGCTCGACGAAGCGGGTGAGGTCGGCCCGCCGCTCGGCACTCCCTGACTCGCTGCCGATCTCCTCGATGGCGCGCTCGAGCTCGTCGCAGGGCGCTCCTTTGATGCGATCGCTGATGGTGCTGAGCCGCACCATGAGAGGGGTGATCGCGTTGCCGAGGTTGTGCAGGATTCCGCCCGCCATCTCAGATTTGCCAAACACGAACGACTGATCGATCAGGCGCTGGCGCGCTTCGACCAGGTGGTCGGTCATGCGATCGAACTCTGCAGCGAGCACGCCCAGCTCGTCCTTGCGATCGATCGCAAGGCGCTTGTGCAACGCGTCGTTCCTGCCGACGTCGACCGCGTGGGCGGTCAACTTGGCGATCGGGTTCAGCACCGTGACGTGAATCAGCGCGAGCATGACTCCGAGCACGGCGAGAGCGACGCCGCCGAGAGTCGCTAGCGCGAAGCGCGAGGCCTCCTTGCCGCGGGCGGAAATGTCGCGGGGCGTTCGTACCCGCATCGTGACGATTGGCTTGCCGTCCATGTCCGCGATCGTCGTCTCGCCGGTGAGATTCTCGCCCGGTTCGTCGACCTGAACGGTGATCATGCGGTGTGACTCGTCCGGTTCCCAGTTCGCTGGTGAACCGAGCGGCGAGTCCAAAGCCTCCGCCGACGCTGCGGCCCCGATCTCCAGCTCGAGCTTGTACTGGGCCGAGATCCGCTGCCGAGTCTCGTCATTCAGCAGCCGGCCGAAGATCAGGACACCTGCGGCGGGACCCGATCCGCTCGAACTCACGATCGGCCGAGACGCGACGAGCATCGGGCCGCGCGGCGTTCCAACCAGCCCCTTGGCGTCGCCCAGGATGTCGGCGTGCTGGAGCAGAGGGTGCCCCGCCGGCAGCGCCGCCTGCTGAAAGACCCCGAGCCCAGCGTTGCTCGGGTCAGCGGCGCCGGATTGGCGATGGATCAGCTGCTCGCCGCTGGACCGATAGAAGCCCATGAAGTCGACTTCGGCGCTGGCGAATGCATCGACGCTGAGCTCTCGCTCCACGAACGCATCGTTCTGGCCTTCCATGAAGAGCCGAGATTCGTCCCACTGGGCCCAGGCTGTGACGTTGGTGCTCAGCACCGTGAGATCGCGGTGGATTGCCTCGACGGCTCGGCTCGTGTTGCGCTCGGCTTGCTCGCGTTCGAGCTCGAGGAAGCTCGGCATGATGACCAGTTGGTTCACTGCGACGCTGGCAAGCCCCGACACAAGAAACAGCACGGAAACGAGCAGGCTGACTTTGTATTTCAGCGACACCGAGCACCCTGGGTCCCAATTCGAGTGGCGGCAGATGTGCAGCCACTCGGCAGTTCCACGGAGGCCATGATTTGCGCCAATCGGCGCCGCGAGAGTTGGACTTGAGCTGGGGGGCGACCTCGCCCGGCATCGTGACGTCGCAGCTCGAAGCTCCCGACCGGGCATGTCCACGCGTTGCAGAGCACTGGACATTTCTAGCTGGTGTTGACGGGCCCCTCAGTCCTTCGAGGCGGCGGCGGCGGGGATGCTGGTGGCGCGGCCGCTGGTGCGACTTGCGCTGCGGCGCGGCGGCGCGGGCGACTCGGCCTCGAGCGCAGCGGCGAGCACCTGCTCCATCGTCGAAACCGGGATGAAGCGCAACCTGCGCTTGGCTTCGCGCGGGATCTCCTCGAGATCGGGAATGTTGCGCTCCGGCACGATCACGTGTGTGACACCCGCACGCAACGCCGCGAGCGCCTTCTCGCGAACGCCACCGACCGGGAGTACGCGACCTCGCAGCGTGACCTCCCCCGTCATCGCCACGTCGGCGCGTACGGCGCGACCCGTGGCGAGCGACACGAGCGCCGTAGCGAGCGTCACGCCGGCCGACGGCCCGTCCTTCGGGATCGCGCCCGCCGGTACGTGCACATGTACTTGCCGGCGCGCGATCGGCTCATCGTCGATTCCGCAGCGGGCCAGATGGGCGCGCGCCCAGGTGAGCGCCGCCTGCCCCGACTCTTTCATCACGTCTCCGAGCTGACCGGTGAGAACCAATCCCTGGCCGACCGTCGTCACGACTTCGATGGTCAGCACTTCGCCGCCGGCCTCGGTCCAGGCGAGACCGTTCGCAACGCCGACTTCGCCAACCGCATTGAGGTCGGAATCGAGGTGACGCGGCGGACCGAGGAAGCGCGGCAGTGTCCGTGCCGTGACGCGCACGTGGGCGCCATCGCCTTCGGCGGTCTTGCGCGCGACCTTTCGACACACCTTCGCAACTTGTCGCTCGAGATTGCGCACACCGGCCTCGTGGGTGTAGTTCGTCACGAGACGCTCGACGGCCTCGCGCGACCACTCGATTGCATCGGCGGCGAGTCCGTGTTCGTCCATCTGGCGCGGCACCAGGAACGATCGCGCGATCTCGACCTTCTCTTCGGGCGTGTAACCAGGCAGCCGGATCACTTCCATGCGGTCGCGCAGCGGACTCGGGATCGGGTCGAGCAGATTCGCGGTGGTGATCCAGAACACCTTCGAGAGGTCGAAGGACACGTTCAAGTAGTGGTCGCTGAACTTGCCGTTCTGCTCGGGGTCGAGCACTTCGAGCAGCGCCGACGAAGGATCGCCGCGAAAGTCGTTGCCGAGTTTGTCGATCTCGTCGAGCATGAAGACCGGGTTGTTGGTGCCGGCCTGGCGCAGGCCCTGGATGATGCGACCGGGCAGCGCGCCGACATAGGTACGGCGGTGACCACGAATCTCCGCCTCGTCGCGCACACCACCGAGCGACATGCGCACGAACTCGCGTCCCATCGCGCGCGCGATCGAGCGGCCGAGCGACGTCTTGCCAACGCCAGGCGGGCCGACGAAGCACAGGATCGGCCCCTTCGAGTCGGGGCGCAGTTTGCGCACACCGAGCGCTTCGAGGATGCGGTCCTTGATGGCGTCGAGGTGCGCGTGATCGGTGTCGAGGATGGCACGCGCGTTGGCGAGATCGAGTCGCTCGGGCGACGCAACGGACCACGGCAACTCGCTCATCCACTCGAGATAGCCGCGCACCACCTGCGCCTCGGGACCGTCGGGGTGCATGCGCTCGAGGCGCTGGAGCTGACGCATCGCTTCGGTCTCGGCCTCGGGCGGCAGACCGACATGGCGCAGTTTCGCGCGATATTCCTCCAGCTCCTCGAAGCGCGGATCGACTTCGCCGAGTTCCGCCTGGATCGCGCGGAGCTGCTCGCGCAGATACTGCTCGCGGTGTCCTCGCGAGATCTCCTCCTTCGCCTGCGACTGGATCTCCGCCTGCATCGCGGTGACTTCGAGTTCGCGGCGCAGTAGCGCGTCGACGCGTCGCAGCCGCGCGAGCGGGTCCAGGATCTCGAGGATCTCCTGCGCGTCTTCGAGTCGCAGCTTCAAGTTCGAGGCGACGAGGTCTGCGAGCCGCCCCGGTTCTTGCACATTCGAGATGACGGACAGCACCTCGGGCGGCAGGTTCTTCAGCGACAACAGTTCCTCGACACGCGAACGGACGGCGCGCATCACCGCTTCGATCTCGACCGACCACGCCGGCTCGCGATCGGCCGGAAGCGGTCGCACGCAGGCCCAGAGTGCAGAGTCGTGATCGACGAAGTCCTCGATCTCGGCGCGCGCGATGCCTTGTACCAGCACCTTCACGCGACCGTCCGGAAGCCTCATCGAGCGCATCACCATCGCGACCGTGCCGTGTCGATACAGCCCGGTGGCCTCGGGGTCGTCGACCTCCGGGTCGATCTGGGCGGTCAACAGCACGCAACGCTCTCCCGCCAGCGCGTCTTCGACCGCCTGGATGGTGCGGTCGCGCGTCAGGAAGAGCGGGATCGCCATGTAGGGAAACACCACGAACTGACGAAGCGGAACGACGGGGAGCTCAGCAGGGATCTCGACGCTCTTGTTGGGTTCGCTCATGGCGGGCGTTTCGACGCCAACAGCCGGCGACTTGAGAAATGCAGCTCGGCGGGAATTCGAGTATCGAATGGTGCATGAGGGCACCCTCACGCGTGCCGCTGGTCGTCCCCTCCCTGCGCCTGCCGCGCTGGGTCGCAGGATTCGTCGCAACCGGTCTCGGCGCGCGCTGCCTGCGTTCGCAGCGATCGCGCATGGACTTCGCGATCGCGCTCGCGCGCGAGAACGTGAGGCGCGGCAGCGGCGGTCCATTCGGAGCCGCCGTATTCGAGCGCGACACGGGCCGCCTCGTCGCGGTGGGTGTGAATGCCGTCGTCACGAGCGGGCTGTCCATCGCGCATGCCGAGATGCTCGCGCTCACGCTCGCGCAACACGCGCGCGGGCGCTTCGATCTCGCCCACCCACAGCTTCCCGCGCATGAGTTGGTGACGAGCAGCGAGCCTTGCGCGATGTGTTTCGGCGCAACTCCGTGGGCCGGGGTGCGGCGCCTCGTGTGTGGCGCGCGCGCCAGCGACGCGGAGGCGATCGGCTTCGACGAGGGACCCAAGCCTCGCGCCTGGGTGCGGGCGCTCGAACGCCGCGGGATCACCGTCGTACGCGACGTGCGTCGCGCCGAGGCCGTCGCCGTACTCCGCGACTACGCGGGGACCGGCTCGACGATCTACGGTCCGACGACACCCCGAGCGCGGTAGCGGCGAACTCGACACCGTTCCGCGTATTTTGGATGTCGAAAGCCGCTAGCGCTCGGCGCGCTCCGCGGCGAGATGGGACACGAGGGTCCGCAAGTGACCTACCTGGCGCGCCACGATCGTACGGGCCAGGCGACGGGCGACGAAGGGCTTCGCCCTTTCGAGGAAGCTGAAGACCTGTTGGTCGACCTCGAGCAGCGTCACATCGCTCTCTGCCACCGCGGAAAGCGGGGGCCCCGATTCGCTGATCAGGGAAACGCCACCGAACGCGCCACCGCGCACCACCCGCTCGACTTGGATGTCTCCCTCCTGCGCGACCGATGCGACGAGCAGGACGGTCCCGCTCATCACGATGAAGCGAGACTCCACGCCCGGGCGCGTACGTCCCTCGCTGAAGATCCAGGTCCCAGCGCGTGCTTGGCGGAGCCGACTCGCGAGGGCGATGTCGAACGCCTCATCGATCTCCAGGCCATGCAGTTG
>JANLTC010000335.1:0-17844 GCA_031362725.1 Deltaproteobacteria bacterium
CGAAGCATCGCGACTCGAAGCGCTCGGCGCGTGGCTCGCGACGAACGGCGAGGCGATCTACGCGACGCGCCCATGGCGACGCGCCGAAGGCACGACGCGCGAAGGCATCGGCGTGCGCTTCACCGCGAAGGGCAGCACCACGTACGTGATCCTGCTCGCGACGCCGAGCGGCGACGAGGTGCGCATCCGCGACTTCGCAGCGCGCGCGGACACCGTGAAGCTGCTCGGCCGCGGTCCGGTCGCCGCGCGCGCAGACGGAGCAGATCTCGTCGTCGCATGGCCCGCGGGCGTTGCCGCTGCTCCGGCTCACGCGCTTGCGTGCGAGGCGGCGTAGCGGAGCTAGAGCGCCGCCTCCGCGAACAGCCGCAGCGTGTCCTTGTCGCGCGCGGTGACCATCAGCGTCGTGACGGGGCTGTTCTTCCATGCGGCAAGCCTCTCGCGAATGCGCGCGGGCGGGCCGAGCAATGCGGTCTCGTCGGCCATCTCGTCGGGCACCGCAGCGAACGCTTCCTGGCGTCGGCCGGCGAGGAAGAGTTCCTGCACCTTGTCGGCTTCGGCGCCCCAGCCGAGCCGGCGCGCGAGATCGAGGTGGAAGTTCTTGTCCTTCGCGCCCATCCCGCCCAGGTAGAAGCCGAGCGACATCTTCACGAAGTTGATCGCAGCCTGGACGTCGTCGTTGACGATCGTCGTGACGGTGCACGCGACTTCGAAGCCGGGCTTCGCCTTCGCGAGCGCCGGCTTGTAGAGGTCGGTGCGGTACGGCGAGAAGAAGATCGGCAGCCAGCCGTCCGCGATCTCGATGGTCTGCGCGACGTTCTTCGGTCCCTCGGCGCCGATGTACACGGGGATGTGATCGCGCAGCGGCTTGTTGATCAGCTTCAGCGGCTTGCCGAGTCCGGCGCCGCCGTGGATCGGCAGCTGATACTGCTTGCCCTCGAACGCGACCGGCTCGTCGCGCTTGATCATCTTGCGGAACAACGCGAGCCACTCGCGCGTGCGCTCGAGCGGGCGCGGGAACGGCTGCCCGTACCAACCCTCGACGACCTGCGGTCCGGAGACGCCGATGCCGAGGATCAGCCGCCCGCCCGAGAGATGGTCGATCGTCATCGCGGTCATCGCGGCACAGGCTGGTGTCCGCGCCGAAAGCTGCATCACCGCGGTGCCGAGCTTGATGCGCGAGGTGCGCGCGCCGAGCCAGCACAGCGGCGAGAAACAATCCGAGCCGTAGGCCTCGGCGGTCCACACCGAGTCGAAGCCGAGGCTTTCGGCTTCGAGCACGAGGTCGGTGGGATCTTCGGGGCCCTGGGTCCAGTAGCCGAGCTGCAGTCCGAGTTTCATCGCGCGCGTTCCTCCTGCCGCACGGTAACGCGGCGTCGTTCGTCGTGCGCGACGCTGCGCGCCCGGCCGGCTCGCTTCGCGTCGAGCAGGCGGGCGTCGGCGCAAGCGAGCAGCGAGTCGGGGCCCGTCGCATCGGAGTCGTCCGGGACGGCAGCGATGCCGGCGCTGAAGCCGATCGTGAGCATCCGGCCGTCGCCGAGTTCGAGCGGGTGCTCCGCGATCTCGCGGCGCAGTACTTCGATCCGCGCGAGTGCGTTGTCGCGCGTGGTCTCGGGAAACAGTACGACGAACTCCTCGCCCCCGTAGCGGGCCACCAGATCGGTGCGGCGCACGCCGGCGGCGAGCCGATCGGCGATCGCGCGCAACACGCGGTCGCCGATCGGATGGCCGAAGTCGTCGTTGACCTGCTTGAAGTGGTCGATGTCGAGGATCGCGAGCGCGATCGGATGCTGGTAGCGCCCGCTGCGCGCGAACTCGAGCTGCAGCGCGCGGTCGAAGTGGCCGCGGTTGTAGAGCCCGGTGAGCCGATCGCGCGCGCCGAGGTGCAGCAACCGCTGCGCGCGATGCACCAGATTCAGCGCGAGCAGCACCGTGACGCCGAGCAGGATCAGCCGCGTCAGCTGGTCGATTGGTGAGTAGCTGCCCGCGTCTGCAATGTGGACCGGGTCGAGGAGGTCGAAGCGGTGCGCCGCGTAGGCCCAGATTCCCGCGTACTGAAGCCATGCGAGCAAGCCGACGCAGAGGCAGATCCGCGCGTCGTAGCGCAGGCTGGTCGCGGTGATCGCAAGGAAATACATCTCGAAGGTGACCTTCGAGTTCAGCGCGTCGAGCGGCGTGCCCACCAAGAGGAACGTCACGAGCGCCGTCGAGACCAGCGAGACATCGAGCGCGCTCGAGACGAATCCGATCCATGGTCGCCATCGACCGCGGCGGAGCTGCGACCAGATCGCGACCGCAGCCAGCGCGGCGATCGCCGTGACGACGAAGCCCCAGCGGTTGATCGCGTCGCCCGGTTCGAGGAAGAGCTTCAGCGTGGGCGAGACCAGCAGCAGCGCCATCGCGCCGAGTCGCACGCGCGCGACGAGCCCCTCGCCCTCGACGCCCGCGGCAGCCAGCGCCGAATCCGGCCGCGCCCACAGCCACCCGAAGCGGGCCTCGGACGCCGCGGCGATCACTGCGTCATCGCTTGGGAGTGCTCGCACGGCGGCAGGATACCGGCGGGTGTCGCCACGTCCGTCCCACAGCGCGAGATTCAGCGACGAATCCGGCGACCCTTCCGCTCGATTCCCCGCAGCGCCGCGAATGCGCAGAGCCCCGCGGCGAGCGAGTCGGGCTCCGGCACGGTCTTCCACCAGCGCGCCAGCTCACGCAGCGCAGCAGGTTCGTTCTGCGGGATCGGTCCACCGAATACGTCGACGGTGTTCACGCCGTGACAGTTGGTGCAGGCGCGAATCTCGCCGGGTTGGAACGTGAGCCAGTAGCGCTCGCGCACGGCGGCGGTGCCGTCCGTCTCGGTGGTCTGCCAACTGAGGGCGCGTCCGGCGGGAACGAACGCGGCCATCGAGCCATCGACGCCGAGTTTTACCGCGCCGTTCGGTGCGCCGGCCACGACCGGGTTCTGCGAACCCGGCATCGTTCGCGCCAGTACGCGGCGGCCCGTGCCGTTCTCGAAGCCACGCAGCTGCTGGCCTTCGAAGAACTGGAGATAGCCGAGTTCCTTGGGCGTGCTGCCGGGTGCGGCGGTCTGATGATTGCTCCAAGCGATCTTCAAGTTGAAGTCTTGCTGGCGGTCGGCGCGCACCGTCACGTCGCGACTGCTGATCAGTGCGAGATCGTTCGCCACCAGATAGGCGCGCAGCGCGTCGATGCCGCTCTGGCCGCCGAGTTCTTCGGCGAGCACGTTCTGCTCGATCGCCGGCAGCGAATCGGTCGCATCCGGTGGCGCCGCGTGCGGCCGAACCTCGATCGGTTGCAGCTCCCACAGCGGACCCGAGTACGAGACCGTGCGGTACGCATCGCTGTCGAAATAGGAAACGGATTCGACGATCGGTGTCTCGAGCAGGCGTTCGCCGACTACGCGATAGCCCTGCGCGCCCGGCGCCAGTCGCTCGATCGCGAAGTTGTACCGACTGCTCAGCGTGTACGGTTGCGGGTACGGCGGGTTCGACACCGTCTCGCGATCTGCGAAGACGCTCGTGCTGTGCGCCGCCCACAGCGATCCATCTGCCAGCACGACGGGATCGCGGAACATGCCGATGTGTCCTGCGGGCGCCTGCTCGCCGTCGCCGACGAACGAGGCAGTTTCCGGATGCGTCACGTACTGGATCGCGATCGAATCGGGGTTGGCGCCCGGCGGCGCGGCGATCGATACGATCTGCCCGGCCCCACGCGAGCCGAACTCCGGACAGCGGATTCCATAATAGGTGCCCGGATTCGTCGGGTCTTCGGCGATGTGCAGGAAGATGTCGACGTTGTCCTCTACGCCGGTGTACTCGAGATAGTCGCGCGAAGGATCGATGTAACCGGCCAGCTCGTGGCGGCCGAGGTGGTCGAGGATCTCGAGACCGGTGCCGTCCTGGTGCATCATCCACGGAAAGAAGTGATTGAAGGTGTGGCCATTCTCGGTCGGCTGGATGTTGTCCCACACCGGGTCGAGGCGGAGCGGCATCCCGGGTTTGGCGCCGTAGCGCCCGCGCTGCTCGGGAAAGACTTCGTCGCCCGGTGCGATCGTGTGGTAGGCGTCACTGGCTTCGGTCGCGAAGGTTCGCGCGTGGTAGGTCAGCGGGACGCCCGCGATGATGTCGTCGATGTCCGAGTCGCCCTGCTGGTCGCGTTGCAGATGATCCCAGCGCGTGAACAGGACACGGCCAAAGCTGTCGATGAACGGCGAGAACACGCCGGATGGCGCGTGATCGAGGATGCGGAGATCGGAGCCGTCCGCTTCCATCGACCACAGTCCGCTGACCGTCGGCGCGGTTTCGTACTCATCGAGCTGCGGATAGAGCCGCCGATCGCCGTTGCGGGGCCGATCGCTGGTGAACAGGATGCGGCCGTCCGACGCGTAGATCGGCGTGACGTTGTTGCTATCGAGCGGCTGCGGGAGCTTGCGGATCTGCACGGCCTGGCCCACGCCGAAACCGGTCACTTCGTAGATCTGGAAGTAGACCGGACCGTCTTGATTCTGCGTCGTGCCGCCAGACACCATGCTGAAGAGCGCTTTCGTGCCGTCCCAGTGCGGGTACGGATCGCGCACGGCGATCTCGCCCCCGGGTGTCGTTCCGTAGCCGGCCTCGGCCGTCAGATTGCGAAGCACGCCCGCGGGAGAGCGAATCCAGAGATCGCCGCCGCGCGGCGCGCTGTCCGTGCTGCCGCGATGCGTGCCGAACGTCGACATCAGGTTGGCAAAGTCCTGGCCGAACGGAGTCTGCGTCACGAACAGGATCGGATACGGCGTCGCGACGGCGCCTTCGCTCGCGAGCGGCCAGACCAGAAGCGAGAGTAATGCCAGTAGAGCCGAGGCCATGGGTCGCAATGTGGAATCTCCTCGATCGCGGCAGAACGCGGGCCTCTCCGGTCAACGGCGGAACAACTGGCATCGTTGAGATCGATCTGCCCGGGAGAACGAGGGGCATTGCGTTCGCTTCGCACCACGCACGCACGAGCTGCGCGCTCGCTGCGATCCGGCTGCATGCGCGCGTCGCGATATGCAGGTCGACGGCAGAGGCCGCAGATGCGACCTTGGATCTCGAGCAGGGGCGCGTTTACGCGATGAAGCGATTGCTGGTGACGGGCGGCTCGGGGTTTCTCGGCGCGGAACTCGTGCGGGTCGCGGCTGTTCTTCCGATCGACGTCGTCGCGACCCATCACGCGCGACGCGAGAACGCGTCCACTGTGACGCAGAGCGGCGTCGAGTGGACATTCCTCGATCTTCGCGATCCCAGCTCGATTGCCGCGACCCTCGAGCGCACGCGCCCCGACGTGATCCTCAACACGGCCTATGCCGCGACTGGCGACGCCCGCATCGCGCTCGCGGATGGTGCGTTCGAACTCTCGACCGCGACCGCAGCGCGCGCCATCCGTCTCGTGCACGTGTCGAGCGACGTGGTCTTCGAGGGCACGATTGCACCCGGGCGCGCGTATCGCGAGAGCGACGCGGCGACTCCCGTCCACGACTACGGCCGGGCGAAGCGCGCCGCCGAGCAAGCCATCGCCGCCGGTGATCCGGCCGCGGCGATCGTCCGCACGTCGCTGATCTACACGGGCGACGCCTTCCCGCGCGTGCCTCTTGGCAAGCACGAGCAAGCCGTGCTCGGGGTGACGCAACGAGGAGCGGCTGCGCCGGAGGGACGCTTCGTGTTCTTCACGGATGAATGGCGCAACCCGATCCAGGTGACCGACCTCGCGCGCGCGCTGCTCGAAGTCGCGGGACTCGCGAACGCAAGCGCCGCGGCCGGCGCGCTGTCCGGGCCACTCCACGTTGCCGGCGCCGACGTCGTCTCGCGCTTCGAGTTCGCGCAGCTCGTCGCGATCGCGCACCGACGCGATCCTGCGCTGCTGATCGGAAAGCCGAGCCCGATCGGCGGACCTGCGCGGCCGCGTAACTGCGCACTCGATCTCACCCGCGCGCGCGCGGTGCTCGCGACGCCGCTGCGCGGCGTGCGTGAGGTGCTGGCACCCGCAGCGAGACGCGCGTCTTGATCGCAGTGACAAGAGCGCATTGGGCCGCGCCGCGCCGCGGGTGATCGCGAGCGCGGCGAGCGTCGCAACGTCCGTTGCGTTTCCGCTCGCTCGAGAAGCGCGCAGCGCTTCGATCTCGTCAGCCAACTTCGCTATACGGAAAAAGAACTGCAACGCCGGGGGGCGATCGTGAAGACTGCATCGATTCATTGGGTAATCGCGCTGGGACTGGTCTACTCACCGACAACGAGCGATGCCCAGGTCAGCCTTGTCGGCCGCTTGACCACGACGACCACGGCCGAGCAGTTCAACGCGGGATCGCAGGATCCGTCGATCTCGCCCGATGGGCGCTACGTCGCGTTCGTATCCAGCTCCAACAACATCGGTCAGCCGTCCAACGGTACGCTGAACGTCTATCGCTACGATCTGACGACCGATACGTACCTACTCGCTACCGAGGTGCTGGGCAGCGGCAACAGCAGCGCTCCGTCGATCTGCGAGGGCGGCACGGCGCTCGCCTTCGAGTCGCTGGCGAACGACTTGGCCGCCGGTACGTCGTCCGGGCAAGCGGACGTTTTCTACAGCGCGGCCGCGCTGCCGGCGCCGGGCGGGATCGCGTTCGACACCTATCTGGTGAGCCAGGGGCTACTTGGGGCTGCGCCGAACGGCGCTTCGCAGAACGCCTCCATCTCGGGGAACGGCCGCTATGTGGCGTTCCTGTCCTACGCGTCCAACCTGATCGACGGCGACACCAACGCGGCGCCCGACATCTTCGTTGCCGATGCAGCGAATCTCTTCGCGGACCAACCCGAACGGATCAGCGTGAACAACGTCGGCGCGCAGATCAACGGCTACAGCAGCGCGCTTTCACCCAGCGCGATTTCGCGTGACGGCCGCTTCGTCGCATTCGCGGTGAACACGCCGGTATCGATCGACGGGTCGAACGCGGGCGTTGGGGGAGACGTCTTCGTCCGCGATCGCCAACTCGAAACGACGAGCCTGATTTCCAAGAGCACAGCCGGCGTCGCCGCCACCAGCTCATCCGACGAGGTCGCGATTTCGCCGAACGGCCGCTACGTGGTGTTCCGATCTTTCTCGACCAACCTGACGGCGAACCCGTCGGGAAGCCGGATCTATCTGCGCGACCGGCAGGACGGAACCACCACGAACATGCCTCTGCCCCCGGGCGCGACCAACTGCGAGGATCCGCGCACTTCCGATGTCGGCAGCATCGTTGCGCAGTGCAACATGCCCTTCCCCATAAGCCCGCAGGCATTCTTCTACGACCCCACCGGTGCCGGTGCGTTCTACCTACTCAGCACTTCGCAGACCGATACCAATGGAAACGCCAACTCAGGCACCTACACCAGCATCAGCGCCAACGGTGGCTTCATGGTGTTCGACTCCGCCGCCTCGGATCTCGTCCCCAACGACACGAACACTTCGACGGATGTGTTCGGGGTGGTTCCCGAGCCGGATGCCACGACCGGGTGTCTGGTCGCGATCGCCGCTCTCGCGGCGGCCGCGCGCCGACGGGGCACGCGCTGAAGCCGCTGACCACCTGGATCACCGCGAGCGATGCGGAAGCGCTCGAAGCACTCGCTACGAGCCCCGGGCCCGAACGCAACGGAGCAGAGGGCGCTTCCGCTGGATGCGGATCCAGCCCCTGTGGGAGCAATTGCGAGGCGTGAATTCAGTGGTGCTGAGCCGGCCACCCGCTCAACTGCGCGCCCGGCTGGCGAAGACCATCGCCAACGCGATCGCCGCCGGCAGCGCCTGAACGAAGAAGATCGCGGGCGTTGCGGTGTAGGCGCCGAAGAGTCCCGCCACCACGACGCAACACAAGAAGAAGACCTGGATCGCGGAGCCGCCATTCCGAGCGGCGAGACCCCAGACGAGTCCGGCCGCGAGGAAGCCGTTGTAGAGCCCCTGGTTGGCCGCCAGCACGGCTGTGGACGCAGCGGTCTCGGCGCTCTGCTGGAAGGTCCGCAGCCCGATCGGAGCCGTCCAGAGGAACATCTCGAGGACCAGGAACCAGACGTGGAGCCCCGCAACCAGCGCGACGAGCAGCTTTGCGAGCGTGGGCATCCGGATCTCCTCCCGGCGCCGTCGCAGAGCGACCGCTTCATCAGCTGGGCCGCTTCCGGGACATGCGTCGCTCGATTGCGGTCGTGTACCTCAGCGAGCGGAACCCGGCTCGCCCCCGGCGTCGAATTCGAAGCCCAGTGTGCGGAGCAGTGCTTCGGGCGGCGCTTCGAGCAAGAAGTGCCGCTCGGCGATGACGTCGAGTCGCAGCCGCGCGAGACCGCTCCGCTCGAGACCGTCGCACCGCGGCGCCGCGAAGCGGGCGTCACCAATCAGCGCGACGGCTTCGTTCGCGACGTCGTGACCAGGCACTGCGGCGAAGGAGACGTTCCGATTGGACGGGGCTGCCCTGCCTCGGTGTAGAAGAAGACACCCGAGAGCGCCGTCGCGCGGTGCGTGGGCAACTCCATCACCGAACGCATCGACAGCGGACCGAGGAGCTGTGGCTCCCATAGGACTACCGATCTCGAGCCAAGGGCGGCCAGCGGTACGACGATCAGACCCAGGCCTAGAAGCAGCGATCCCAAGACGCGTCGTGGTGCGACGAACAGCAGGAACGGCAACGGCGGCAACGCGAAGCAGGGCTGCGCGAAGACGACGAACGCCGTCACGTAGCCGCCGCGCGCCATCAGGCCGACGATCGCCTCGTCGCCGTCGAGCGCGAGAGAACCGCTCCCGAGGTACGGAAGTCGCACCAACAACGCCGTGGCGACGAAGAGCAGCGAGAGCGCAGCGGCGTTCATCCACCGGTTTCGCGCGCCGCGCCCTTTCGACTTCATTTCCCGGTGAAGCGAGGCTCGCGCTTTTCCAACAGTGCGCGGATTCCCTCGCGCGCATCTTCGGTGCGCATCGTCGCCGCCTGCGCGAAGGCTTCGTCGCGCGCCGCGCTGCGCGGATCCCACCCGGCACCGTCGTAGAGCGACCGCTTCATCAGCCGCACCGCTTCGGGTGCACACGCCGCGACGGCGCGCGCGCGATCGATCGCGCTGGCCAGCACCTCGCTTGCCGCGACCGCCTCGTGCGCGAGTCCGATCGCCGCAGCGTGCGCGCCATCCACCAGTTTGCCGGTGAAGAGCATCTCGGCCGCGACCGGTACCCCGACGATGCGCGGCAACAGGTGCGAGATCGCCATGCCGGAATGGAAACCGAGCTTCGCGAAGTTCGCGCCGTACTTCGCATCGCGACTCGCCACGCGCAGGTCGCACACGAGCGCGAGACCGAAGCCGCCGCCGACGGCGTGTCCGTTCATCGCGGCGATCGTCGGCATCGGCAGATCGAAGACTTCGAGGAACGGTTCGTAGGTCTGGAAGAGCCGCTGGTAATCGGGAACCAGATCCTCCGCGCGCGACTCCGCGGGGGACGCCCCGCGGAAATCGGCGCCGGCACAAAAGCTGGCGCCGCGTCCGGTGATCACCACGCAGCGCAGCGCGCGATCGGCAGCCGCCCGGGCCACCGCGTCGCGAAACCCCGACATGACCTCGGGCGTCATGCTGTTGCGATTCTCGGGTCGATTGAGCGTGATCGTCGCAATCGCGTCCGCAACGTCGTAGAGCACCGGGGCTTGTTCCATGGTCCGAGTGGTAGCATGGGCGCTCGATCTACCCCGGAGGTTCCCCCCCGATGCGTCTCAGAGATCTTGCGCTCGTTCTCGTCTCGTTTGCGTTGCTACCGGCCACGCTGCGTGCCGACGAAACCTGTCAGTCGCCGTATCTCCCGAAGCTCGTCGGTCAGGAGGATTTCCTCTACGTCTGGACGCTCGGCGAGGACGGACTCGGTGATGGCTCGGACAAGCTCGTCACGCTCGGCGTGAACCCGAAGCGCGCGGATTACGGCAAGGTCGTGTCGTCGGTCTCGGTCGGAGGACGCCACGAAGCGCACCACGGTGGCTTCACGGACGACCGCCGCCAACTCTGGATGGGTGGTCTCGACGACTCGTTGATCTTCGTGTTCGACGTCGCGAGCGATCCCGCGCATCCGAAGCTGCTGCGCACGATCGACGACTTCGTCGCGAAGAGCGGCGGTGCGGTCGGCCCACATACCTTCTATGCGCTGCCGGGCCGGATGCTGATCAGCGCGCTCTCGAACGCGACCGACGGCAGCGGCAAGACGGCGCTCGTCGAGTACAGCACGCAGGGCGAGTACGTGCGCACGATCTGGATGCCGGACGGCGCCGAGTACGGCTACGACGTGCGGGTCAACGCCGACCTGAACCGCATGCTCACGTCGTCGTTCACCGGCAAGAGCAACTACATGCGACCGCTCGGCGATCTGATGAAAGACGCCGAGGCGATGAAGCACTTCGGCAACACGATGGTGGTCTGGGACTACCACACGCGAAAGCCGCTGCAGACGCTCGCGGTGCCAGGCGCGCCGCTCGAAATCCGCTGGGCGCTCGGGCCGCGTCACCACTATGCGTTCACCGCAGCGGCACTGACCGGCAAGCTCTGGGGCGTCTTCAAGAAGGACGACGGAAGCTTCGAGGCGACCGATCTCGGCTCGATCGGCGACCCGAAGAGTCCGCCGCTGCCGGTGGACATGAGCCTCGCGGCCGACGACCGCTTCCTGTTCGTGTCGAGCTTCATGGATGGCACGGTGCGCGTCTTCGACGTCTCCGATCCGCGCAAACCCGTGCTCGCGCACGAACAGAAGATCGGCAAGCAGCTCAACATGGTCTCGGAGTCGTGGGACGGGAAGCGCGTCTACTTCACGTCGTCGCTGCTCGCGAACTGGGACAAGGCCGGCGCCGAGGACGAGCAGTTCGTGCGCGCCTTCGATTGGAACGGCAAGACGCTCACGAAGCGCTTCGAGGTCGACTTCAATGCCGCGAAGCTCGGTCGCCCGCACATCATGAACTTCGGCTCCGAGGATTTCTATCGTGGGAAGGTCGCGGCGATGGACGCTGCGCGGCGCGTCGGCGCCGAGTGATGAGGACGCTCGCGCTCTTCGCGATCGTCGCCGTGTTCGCGGCGCCGGTGCGCGCGCACGAAGCGGTGCCGCGTCCCGGCGCAGTCGGCTTCACGCTTCCGGAGCCGGGCTCCTACGCGTTGCCGCCGATCGCACACGTCGCCAACTTCGCGCTAAAGGACGAGACGGGCGCTTCCGTCCCGCTGCTCGATCTCGCGCCGGATCAGGTGGCGATCGTCTCGTTCATCTATACGCGCTGCAGCGACGGGCGTGGCTGCCCCGCCGCGCTCGCGGTGCTTCAAAGGATCGACCGTGCGGTTGCGGCCGATGCGACGCTCGCGCCGCACGTTCGGATCGCCACCGTGAGCTTCGATCCCGTCCATGACACGCCTGCGCGGATGGCCGCATTGCGGCGCTCGCTCTCGCCACGGTCGCCGTGGCGATTCCTCACCGCCGCGACGCCGGAGGCGATCGCACCGGTGCTCGCGGCGTTCGGTCAGGACGCTTTGCCACTGGTCGGCGACGGGGAACACGCGCTCGGCCTCTATCGCCATGTGCTGAAGGTGTTCCTGGTCGACGCGCAGGGCGCCGTGCGCAACATCTACAGCTCTGGTTTCCTCTCGCCCGAGCTGCTGCTGGTGGACGCGCGCACCGTGCTGCAGACCGGGAGTTCCAAGCTGGCTGGCGCCACCGCGCGTTGAGTCCGCATCGTCGGAGGTTTGCGCACCCTCATGTCTGCCCTCGCCGCGTTCGACCCGATCGAAACGCTGCTCCGTGCTGCGCGGCCCGTGCTCTTTGGCGCGGTCCCGTGTGAGTCGGTGGGTCGCTCGGAACGACACATCGAAGCGGCTACGCAGAAGGAGCCGCTCCGCGAAGCGGTGAGTCGCATGTGGTGGCGCAAGGTCGGCGCGCTGCCGGTGCTGGAAGAAGGGCGCCTGGTCGGCGCGCTCGCCGAAGACGATCTGCTGCATGTGCTCGCGGGTCGCTTGCGCGAGCGGGCGGACCTGGTCGCCGCGACCGGCGCCGATCTGGTGATCTGGGATTCGCTGCTCGAGGGGATGACGGTGCAGGATGCGATGACGCCGCTCGCCGATCTCGCCGCGGTGCCGGCGGGGACGTCGCTGCTGGCCGCCGTCGAAGCGAGCTTCGGTCCCACCCGGGCGCGGCGCCGCAAGAGCTACCTGTTCGCGCTCGATGATCGCGGCGCGCCGCTGCGCGTGATCTCGTTTCGCGACATCGCCCGGCACCTCGTGCGCCTCTACGACGGCGAGGCACCGGCTTCCGCGTTTGCGACGCCGTCGCTATACGCCGAAGCGCAACGTCTTGCGTGGCCGGTGCTCGACCTCTCGCTCGGCGCGCTCCTTCATCACGAGCGGCTCGGTTCACAGCCCCGTTCGCTCGGCGCCGACGCGAGTGCGCCCGAGACGATCGCGCGCATGGTCGACAAAGCACTCGGCTACGCGATCGTCGCCGCGAAGGGCGGCGAAGTGCGCGGCATCTGCACGCGCCGCGATCTGCTGCGCGCGCTGAAGAATCCGTTCGTCCGTCTCGAAGCATTGCGCGCGGCGCGGCTGATGACCGAGCCGGTCAAGACGGTCAGCGAGGTCGACACGCTCTGCGGTCTGTTCAAGATGATGGCGATCGACGGTTTCCGGCACATGCCGCTCGTGGACGACGCCGATCGCGTCTCGCGCGTGATCTCGATGTGGCAGGGCATCGGCATGCTCGCGCACAGCCGGCCGGAGGCGCATTGATGCGCGATGGAGCCGGCGCGGCGGTTGCGCTCGAGACGCTGAAGCACGAAGTCCGTCGTGCGGTCGATGCGCACGAGGAGCGGCTGGTGGCCGTGGCGCGCGAGATCCATGCACATCCGGAGTTGGCTTTCGAGGAACACCGTGCGGCGGCAGTGCTGGTCGCGACGTTGCGCGACGCGGGCCTCCAGGTCGAAGCCGGCTGCTACGGAATGGCCACCGCGTTCGAGTCGCGCAGCGGTGACGCCGGCCCCACCGTCGCGCTGCTTGCCGAGTACGACGCGCTGCCCGGCATCGGTCACGCCTGCGGACACAACCTGATTGCCACCGCCGCGGTCGGCGCCGGGCTCGCGCTCGCGGCGCTCGGCGCGCGCCTGCCCGGCCGCGTGCGCGTGCTCGGTACGCCCGCGGAGGAGTCTGGCTGCGGCAAGGAAGTGCTCGCGCGCGCGGGCGCGTTCGAAGGCGTCGATGCGGCGCTGATGATCCATCCCGCCGGCGTCGATCTCGTGACGATGCCGACGCTGGCGCTCGCCGAAGTCGACGTGCGCTACCGCGGTGTCGCGTCGCACGCGTCGGGCATGCCGGAGCGCGGCGTGAACGCGCTCGATGCGCTGGTCACCGCGTACCAGTCGATCGCGCTCTTGCGCCAGCACATCCGCCCGACCGAGCGCGTGCACGGCATCTTCACCGAAGCGGGTGACGCCCCGAACATCGTGCCCGAGCGCGCGGCGGGTCGCTTCTACGTCCGCGCCCGCGACGCCGCGGAACTCGCGTTGCTGAAACGTCGCGTCGAGGGCTGCTTCCGTGCCGGCGCCGAAGCGACCGGCGCCCGCGTCGAGATCGAGTGGCGCGAGCCCGACTACCTGGAGCTGCGCACGAGTTGGCCGCTCGCCGAGGCGTATCGGGCCAATGCGGAGTCGCTCGGTCGCACCTTCTTTCCGCTCGAAAAGCTGCCGAGCAGCGCGATGGGCACCACCGACATGGGCAACGTCTCCCACCGCGTGCCGGCAATCCATCCGATGATCGCAGCCGCGCCGATCCACTGCTCGATCCACAACGCCGAGTTCGCCGAGCACGCCGGCTCGCCGCTCGGCGAAAAGGCGGCGCTCGACGGCGCAAAGGCGCTGGCGATGACGGCGCTCGACTTCTTGTCGGACGCAGAACTGCGACGCGCGGTGCGCGAGAGCTTCGAAGCGAGTCGCCGCGCGTGAGCGCGTTCGTCGCCTTCGATCATGCGATCGTCGGCGTTCTCGATCTCGATGTGGCAGCAAGGGACTACGCGACGCTGCTCGGTCGCGCGCCGTCTTGGCGCGGTGAGCACCCGGGTTTGGGAACCGCGAACGCGCTGTTCCGGCTCGAGAACAGCTACCTCGAGTTGATCGCGCCGCATGGCGACGGCCCCTTCGGCGCGACGCTGCGCGCCCGGCTCGAGGAGCGCGGCGAGGGCGCGATCGGGTTCGCGCTTCGCATGGAGGACGCGACTCTGTGTAGCGCCGCGCTGCGCGCGCGTGGCCTAGCGGCGAGAGATCCCGTCGCGGGCGAAGGACACGACACCGCGACGGGCGCCGTGCGGCGCTGGAAGAACGTGATGATCGCTGGCGACGACGCGGCGCGCGGGATCCTCGTCTTCGGCATCGAGCACGAGTCGCCGCCCGATGCGCTGCCGCACATCGCACCGACCGGCGCCGCGGAAGCGGCCATTTCGGGTATCGACCACGTGGTCGTCCGCACCGACGCGCCGGCCGCAGCGATCCGCTTCTACGGCGAGCAGCTCGGCTTGCGGCTCGCGCTCGACAAGTGCTTCGAGCAATGGGGTGCGCGGCTGCTCTTCTTCCGCGTCGGCGGCGTGACCGTCGAGATCGCAGCGCCGCTCCCCGAGATCGCGGTTCCCGGAGCCGAAGACGAGTTCTGGGGCATCTCCTGGCGAACACACGACATTGCAGCCACGCGCGCACGCCTTGCCGCGTCCGGCGTCGATGTCTCCGAACTCCGCTCCGGCCGCCGCCCCGCCACCGAAGTCTTCACCATTCGCACCCACACCCACAACGTCGCCACGCTCGTGATCGGAGGAGAAAGGGGACGGTCCTAGTCGAGGACGGGCGGAGGAGAAAAGGGACGGACCACGACCGAAGTGTGTCCCTCCAGTCCACAGCCAGTCCTCACCGAGGACCGTCCCCTTTCTCCTCAGGCGGCGCAGGTGAAGTCGAGGGGTTCGCGAAGGTTCATGCGGTGGCATTGGGCGCGAATCTCCTCGCGGGCGAAGGCGCCGGCGACGGATGCGAGGATCGGGAGTCTCGGGAGCGTCGGCAGCGTTTCCGGACGCACCACCTTCGCGCCGTGGATCGTTTCCCCGAGGCGACGCGGGTGCAACTCGACGATCCACGCGGCGCGCTTGCCCAGCGCGGCGAGCGCACGACGCAGCGCTTTGCCGGTTTCGCCGAAGCCCCACAGCACATAGTCGTTACTGTGTCGCAGCGGACCTTCGGCGAGGTGCTGGGCCTTGCACGCCAGGAAGCGAGACTGCGCGTACGACGGATCGGTACGCCACATCCGCTCCGGCCGATCGCGCCACGCGAGCAGGCGTCGCGGCACGACGCCCATCCGTTCCCCCGCAGCGAAGACACGCAACAGGAAGTCGTAGTCCTCCGGCCAGCCGCAGTCGCGATAGCCGAGTTGCAGCATGAGTCCGCGGCGCAGCATCCAGGTCGGGTGGGGAAGCGGACACTCGACGAAGCGGTCGCAGTGCACGCGATGCGAGCTGTCGATGCTGCGCAGCCAGCGCTCGTAGTCGCGCAGGCCCGGTCGCATCGACCCGCGCGGAAACACGCGAACGTGGCAGCCGACGCCGGCGAGTCGCGGCTCCGCGGCGAGCGCGGCAAGTTGGAGGGCGAGCCGCTCGCGGTGCATCAGGTCATCCGCGTCCATCCGCGCGACGAGCGGTGCACGACAAGCCGCGAGCCCCGTGTTCAGCGCCACGACGAGCCCATGCCTCTCGGTTGCGATCACGCGGAAGCGCGCGTCGTGCTGCGCCACCGACAGCGCGATCGCGCGCGTCGCATCGCGCGATCCGTCGTCCACCAGCACGCACTCGTAGCGCGACTCGGTCTGGCGACGGATGCTGGCGAGACACGCGGGGAGCGTCGCCGCTGCGTCGCGAGCGGGCAGCAGGATCGAGATCAGCGGATCGGTCACGACGCGTCGGGATCGAAAGGACCTGCCAGCACGCGCGCGCCGATCACGCGGTGATCGAGTGCAGCGGCGCGGTCCACGCGCGTGATCCATTCCGGCAGCACCACGCGCGCCTTCGACTCGAGGTCGACGACGCCCTGCTTCGAGAGCTCCGCGCACCACTCGGACCACCACGGCACGACGCCGCTCGCCAGCGGTTCGAGCAGCAGCAGGCGCACACCCGACTCGATCGCGCGTACGACGCGTTCACCGAGCGCGTTGCGCGAGCGATCGTCGAGTTCGTTGACTGCCCAGCCGAGCACCCAGAGATCGCCCGGCGCGGGTCGCGGCGCAGCTCCGGGAAGCTGCGCACGTCTGGTGTGCGAGAGCAGGCCGAATGCTGCATAGGTGTGGCGCGCTTCCGAGAGCGCGAAGCCGGAGCGGTCGATCGCGATGACGTCGGCGCAATCGAGCATGCGCGCCGCGGCGGCGCCGGTGGCTCCGGTGCCACAGCCGAGATCGACCACGCGCCGCACCCCGCCGAAACCCGCGGGCCCGATTCGAGCGAGTGCGTGTTGCGTCGCGAGAAAGTGCAGCGGCGCGTAGTAGCTGGCGAGCGCGGCGCGCTTGCCGCGACCGTCCACCGCGCGCGCTGCGAGGTCGCCTTCGGCTCGCCGCTCGACGTAGAGCCACGACAGCGCCTGTGCGCCCTTGCGCAACTCGCGAAATTCGAGATCGACCGTGTGTCGCGCGACCGTCGCGGCGAGCCAGGCGTCGAAATCCGCGCGCAGCGTTCCCTCGAGATAGGGGACCGGACGCCCGAGCTTGTCGCCGCGTCGCGTCTTGCCGCGCCGGATCGGGGCGTGTTCCGGCATCGTGACTAGAAGAAGCCCTTGGGCAGCAACTTCGCCAGGCGCGCCTCGCGCTCGAGCGCCTCGCGGAACTCCGGATGGGCGAGACCGATCAGTGCCTTGGCGCGCTCGGCCACCGACTTGCCCTTCAGGTTCACGAGGCCGTACTCGGTGACGACGTACATCACATCGGTGCGCGGCGTCGTGACGATGTTCCCCGACGTCAGCGACGACACGATCCGGCTCTCGCGAGCGCCTCGCTTGTCGTAGGTGGACGAAAGACAGATGAACGACTTGCCACCGGCCGACGCATACGCGCCGCGCACGAACTGGAGCTGACCGCCGGTGCCGGTGAGATGGCGGCTTCCCGAGGACTCGGACGCGGCCTGCCCCTGGAGATCGATCTGGGTGGTGTTGTTGATCGAGAACACCTTGTCGTTCTGCATGATGTTGTGGGGAAGGTTCGTGTAATCGACCGGCTTGCTCGCGATGTGCGGATTGCGGTGAATGAAATCATACTGCCGCTGGGTACCGAGTGCGAAGGTGAAGACGCTCTGGAAGCGGTCGAGTCGCTTGCGCGCACCGGTGACGAGTCCGGCTTCGATCAGGTCGACCATGCCGTCCACGAACATCTCGGTGTGGATGCCGAGGTCGCGCACGCCGGTGTCCTTCAGATACGTGCAGACGGCGTTCGGCATGCCGCCGATGCCAATTTGCAGACAGGCGCCGTCCTCGACCTCGGCGGCGATCAGCGCGGCGACCTTGCGATCGATCTCGGTCGGCTCCGGGTTCCGGAGCTCTGCGAGCGGCGCGTCGTCGCCCGCGATCACGAAGTCCACCTCGCTCGCGTGCACCGACTCCTCTGCTCCGTACACGTACGGCATCGCCTTTGAGGTCTCGACAATCAGGATGCGGGCGCGCTCGGTCACCGCCTTGTGCGTGGTGACTGCGGCGCCGAAATTGAAGAAGCCGTGCTCGTCCATCGGGCAGGTCTTCAGGCAGACGACGTCGATCGTATCGACGAAACGACGGTAGTAGTCCGGCGCCTCACCGAAGTTCATCGGGATGTA
>JANLTC010000340.1:0-6279 GCA_031362725.1 Deltaproteobacteria bacterium
TGCCGAGCGACTCGAGGGGGAGAGGGTCAACTTCTCGTTCTTTCTCGATATTCCGCAGATCGATCCCGCGCTGCTCGAGCCGGGAACGATCAAGAACGCGCAGACGCGCGAGCCGCTCTTCGAGTTCTCGGGCGCCTGCGCCGGCTGCGGCGAGACGCCGTACTTGAAGCTGCTCTCACAGCTCTTCGGCGACCACCTGCTCGTCGCGAACGCCACCGGCTGCTCGTCGATCTACGGCGGCAATCTACCGACGACGCCGTGGACGACGAACGCTGCGGGTCGCGGTCCCGCGTGGGCGAACTCGCTCTTCGAGGACGACGCCGAGTTCGGTTTCGGGATGCGGCTCGCGCTCGAGCGCCAGGTCGAGGAAGCGCGGCGTCTGCTCGCGGAACTGGCGCCGCGCGTCGGCGACGCGTTGGCGCAGCAAATCCTCGACGAGCGCGAGCACGACGACGCCGCGATCGCGCGCCAACGCGTGCGCGTCGCCGCGCTGAAACGCCAGCTCGAAGCGATCGCCGATCCCGTCGCGCAGCGGCTCGCTTCGCTCGCCGACGATCTCGTTCGCAAGAGCGTGTGGATCGTCGGCGGCGACGGCTGGGCGTACGACATCGGTTATCCGGGTCTCGATCACGTACTCGCGTCGGGGCGCGACATCAACGTGCTGGTGCTCGACACGCAGGTGTACTCGAACACCGGCGGGCAGGCATCGAAGGCGACGCCGCGCGGCGCGGTCGCGAAGTTCGCTGCGAGCGGCAAGTCGTCGCCGCGCAAGGATCTCGGTCTCGTCGCTTCGGCCTACGGCAACGTCTACGTCGCGCAGATCGCGCTCGGCGCCGACGACGCGCAGACGCAGAAGGCGCTGCGCGAAGCCGATGCGTGGCACGGACCGTCTTTGGTGATCGCGTACAGCACCTGCATCGCGCACGGCATCGACATGCGGCAATCGATGACGCATCAGCGCGACGCCGTGCGCAGCGGCTTCTGGCCGCTCTGGCGCTACCACCCGGGCAGCGATCCGCACCAGCATCCGTTCCAGCTCGACTCGCGCGCGCCGCAGATTCCGATCCGCGCATTCGCAGAAACCGAGGCGCGCTTCGCGATGCTGCTGCGCAGCGATCCGAAGCGGGCCGACGAGTTGCTCGCGCTGGCGCAGCAAGACGCGGATGAGCGCTGGCGGCACTACACACAGCTCGCCGGCGTCGAGCGGAGCGTCGTCGAGGCGCCGGCGAAGCCCGCGCAGGAGGGCAAGCCGTGACGGATCTGTCGAGCCGCTATCTCGGTCTCACGCTGCGCACGCCGCTGGTCGCGTCGTCGTCCCCGCTCACGGGTTCGCTCGACGGAATGCGGCGACTCGAAGACGCCGGCGCCGCCGCGGTGGTGTTGCCTTCGCTCTTCGAGGAACAACTCACCGGCGATTCGCTCGCGGTGCATCACGCGCTCGAGGCGGGCGCCGGCGTCTTTGCGGAGGCGCTCGATTACCTGCCGGATCTCGAGCGCTACGAAGTCGGTCCCGACTCGTACCTCGAGCGAATCGCCGCGGCGAAGCAGTCGCTGCGCATCCCGGTGATTGCGAGTCTGAATGGCGCGACGCTCGGTGGCTGGGTCGAACACGCGCGGCTAATCGAACAGGCCGGCGCGGACGCGCTCGAGCTGAATCTCTACCAGGTCGCGTCCGATCCCGCGCACGACGCCGCGACGATCGAGGCGCGCGACATCGAGCTGATCGAGACGGTCCGTGCCGGCATCGTGATTCCGCTCGCGATCAAGCTGTCACCGTTCTACACCGCGTTCGGACACTTCGCGCGGCGCGTGGTGCTGGCCGGCGCGCAGGGACTCGTGCTCTTCAATCGCTTCTACCAGCCCGACATCGATCTCGACGCGCTCGAGGTGACGCCGCACCTCGTGCTGTCGCGCTCCGAGGAGTCGCGCCTGCCGCTGCGCTGGATCGCGATGCTGCGGCGGCGCGTCGCGGCGTCGCTGGCTGCGACGTCGGGCGTCCACACGGCGGACGACGTACTGAAGTTGCTCTTCGCCGGTGCGGACGTGACGATGATGGCGTCCGCGCTGCTGGAGCGCGGGCCGGCGCTGATCGGGGAGATCGAGCGCGCGGTCGGCAGCTGGCTCGCAGAGCGTGACTATGAATCGGTCGAGCAGATGAAGGGCTCCGTGTCGCAGTCGGCGGTCGCCGATCCCGAAGCCTTCGAGCGCGCCCAGTATTTGCGGACGCTGCGCTCGTGGTCGAGCTCGGCCCGCCATTGAGCGACGCGCCGCGCCGCCTGCCGTCCAGCATTTGGGCGCTCGGCTTCGTCAGCATGTTGATGGATGTCTCGTCGGAGATGATCCACAGCGTGCTTCCGATGTTCCTGGTGTCGGTGCTCGGGGCGAGTGCGCTCACGGTCGGTCTCATCGAAGGTGCGGCCGAGGCCACGGCGCTCGTCACGAAGATCTTCTCGGGCGCGCTCTCCGACTACCTCGGAAAACGCAAGCTGCTCGCGGTGATCGGCTATGGGCTCGGCGCACTCACCAAGCCGCTCTTCGCGATGGCTTCCGGTATCGGCTTGATCGTTTCGGCGCGCCTCGTCGATCGCGTCGGCAAGGGCATTCGCGGCGCGCCGCGCGACGCGCTCGTGGCTGACCTCGCGCCGCCGCAGATGCGCGGCGCCGCATTCGGACTGCGCCAGTCGCTCGACACCGTCGGTGCGTTCGCCGGACCGCTGCTGGCGGTGGCGTTGATGCTGGTCTGGGCCAATGACTTTCGGGCGGTGTTCTGGGTCGCGGTGGTTCCCGGTGCGCTCGCCGTCGCGCTGCTGATCTTCGGCGTGCAGGAGCCGGCGCGCGGGGAGACCGGTGCGCCGCGCACCAATCCGATTCGGTGGAGCAACCTGCAGCGCCTCGGCGCGCCGTATTGGTGGGTGGTGATCGTGGGCGCGTTCTTCACGCTGGCGCGCTTCTCGGAGGCGTTCCTGGTGCTGCGTGCCCAGCAGGGCGGGCTGCGCGTCGCGTGGGTGCCGCTGGTGATGGTGGCGATGAACGTCGTGTATTCGTTGTCCGCGTACCCGTTCGGCAAGCTTTCGGATCGCATTGCCCACACGCGATTGTTGCGCGCCGGACTGGTCGTGCTGATCGCGGCGGATCTGGTGCTGGCGTCGAGCAACCACTGGAGCGTCGTCGTCGCGGGCGTGGGGCTCTGGGGACTGCATCTCGGCATCACGCAGGGACTGCTCGCGACGATGGTCGCGGACACGGCGCCCGAGGATCTGCGCGGCACCGCGTTCGGCTTCTTCAACCTGGTCAGCGGTGTCGCGATGCTCGTTGCAAGTGTCGTCGCGGGTCTGCTCTGGGACCAGCTCGGTGCGGGTTTCACCTTCGCGGCCGGTGCCGCGTTCTGCGTGCTGACGCTGCTCGGGCTGGCGCTGCGGCCGTCGCCCACACCGATCGCGGCGGCGTGAGACAACTCGCCGCGCGGCGAGACAGATCCGCACAACGCCAGCGCGCAGCGTGCATCGCGCAGGGCTTCGACGCGGCACGCCGTTTGCGAACTCCGCAGCGAACGCAGCGAGCCGAATGCCTGCTGTGCATCGAACCTGCGAACCTACGAGGAGCCAGCGTGATCCATCTCGTGAGCGGCGACATCCTGTTGAGCCCGTCCCGTGCCATCGCCCATGGCGTCGGACCGGGCGATCACTTCGACTCCGGACTGGCGCTCGCGTTGCGCGAACGCTGGCCTTCGATGGCGCGCGACTTCCGCCACCACTGCCAGCAGAGCCATCCGAAGCCGGGCGACCTGTGGGCGTGGGTGGGCGCAGATGGCGTTCGCATCGTGAACCTGATCACGCAGGACACTGCACCGGGTCACCACGCGCATCCGGGACGTGCGACGGTGGCGCACGTCAATCACGCGCTGCGCAAGCTCCGCAGCTTCGTCGAAACCGAGAAAGTCGCGTCGCTCGCGATCCCGCGGCTTGCGACCGGCGTCGGCGGACTCGATTGGAAGGAAGTGCGACCGCTCGTCGAGAAGCACCTCGGGGATCTCCAGATCCCGATCTGTGTGTACGAGTCGTACCAACCGGGTGTCGTGGCGAAGGAGCCGTCGGCCGGCTGATCCAAGACGAAGCCACCGTGGGCCAGGAAGTCGATCGCATCCGCTTTGCGGAACCGGAGTTCGGGGACTTCCGCGCGCGCGCCTGCGCAGAGGCCGCGCTCTTCGGGGCGATGGCTCGTGGCGGCAAGCTCGCGAGCAAGGGTTTCGTGATCGGCTTCGAACTCGAGGCCTGGCTGGTCGATCACGGCCTCGCTCCCGCGCCGATCAACGAGGCCTACCTCGCGGCGCTCGCGGATCCGCTGGTCGTTCCGGAGCTCTCGCGCTTCAACGTCGAGCTGAACGGCACGCCGCTCGCGCTGCGCGCCGATGCGTTCTCGGCGCTCGAGCGCGAGCTGTCGCGCACGTGGCGACACTGCCTCGACGTGTCGCACGAGATGGATGCCGCGCTGGTGCTGATCGGGATCCTGCCGACGATCCGCCAATCAGATCTGGTGCTCGCGAACGTCTCGGCGCTGCGCCGCTATGCGGCGCTGAACGAGCAGATCTTGCGGCTGCGCAGCGGGCGGCCGATCCGCCTCGCGATCGACGGCGACGAGCCGCTCCACATCACGCATGCGGACGTGATGCTCGAGGCCGCGACGACTTCGTTCCAGGTCCATCTGCAGGTGCCGGCCGATGCGGCGCTTCGCTTCTTCAACGCGTCGCTCGTCGCGTCGGCGCCGGTGCTGGCGGCCAGCACGAACTCGCCCTTCCTGTTCGGCCATCGACTCTGGCACGAGACGCGTGTGCCGCTCTTCGAGCAGGCCGTCGCGACCGAGTCCGCCGCGGACGCGCCCGAAGACCGTCGCGTCACGTTCGGCAATGGCTACCTGCAGGAGAGCGTGGCCGAGCACTTCGAGGACGTAGTGCGACGCTTTCCGGTGCTGCTACCGCTGCTGTGCGGTGACGACCCCGCCCGGTTCTCGCATCTGCGCCTGCACAACGGCACGGTCTGGCACTGGAACCGGCCGCTGATCGGCTTCGACGCCGAAGGCGCGACGCACGTGCGGATCGAGCATCGCGTGCTGCCCGCCGGACCGAGCCTGCTCGACATGGTCGCCAACGCCGCGTTCTACGTCGGCCTCGCGAGCGCGCCCGCGACGCTCTCGCGTCCGGTCGAAGCGGACGTTCCGTTCGGCGCCGTGCGCGCGAGCTTCTACGCCGCCGCTCGGGATGGACTCGATGCGCAGATCGCGTGGCTCGATGGCCGCTCGCATCCGGTGCGAACGCTGCTGCTCGAGGAGTTGTTGCCGATGGCGCGCCAGGGACTCCGCTGGCAGGGCATCGATGCGGCCGAGATCGAGCGCTGGCTCGGCGTCGTCGAGCAGCGCGTCCGCACGCGGCGCACCGGATCCGCCTGGCAGCGCGCGTTCATCGAGCGCCACGGCCCTGACTTCCAACGCATGCTCGCCGACTACCTCGAACATCAGCGCAGCGGCGCGCCGGTCCACGAGTGGCCCTCGTGACACTTCGCACACTCGATCATGTACCGGACGCCCTGCTCGAGGTCGGCGTGCGCGAGATCGCGGACGTGTTGCCGGGCCCCACGCTGATCCATCTCGACGGCAAGCGCCGGCCGGCGCTCTTCGTATCGGCGCTGCTCCACGGCGACGAGAGTGTCGGGCTCGTGGCGATGCAACGGCTGTTGCGCCGGCATGCCGGGCATGGGCTACCGCGCGCGCTGTCAGTTTTCATTGGCAACGTGACGGCGGCGCGCGCAGGCGTGCGGCGGCTGCCGCAGCAACCCGACTTCAACCGCGTGTGGCCGGGCACCGAGATCGGCGAATGCGGCGAGGTGGCGATGATGCGGGAGGTCGTTGCGACGATGCGGCAGCGCGGTGTCTTCGCGAGCATCGACCTCCACAACAACTCGGGCCTGAACCCGCGCTACGCGTGTGTGAATGAACTCGACGCGGCGTTCCTGCAGCTCGCGACGCTGTTCTCCCGCACGGTCGTCCACTTCCGCGAGCCGCGCGGCGTGCAGTCCGCCGCGTTCGCTGCGTTCTGTCCCGCGGTCGCGCTCGAATGCGGTCGCGCTGGCGATGCGGAAGGGGAGGCGCACGCGACAGCCGTCCTCGATGCGGTGCTGCATCTCGCCGCGCTGCCGCAGCATGCGCCCGCCGCGGCCGACATCGACCTGTTCCACACCGTCGCGATCGTTCGGGTGCCTCTCGACGTGTCGCTGAGTTTCGATGGCT
>JANLTC010000342.1:0-8488 GCA_031362725.1 Deltaproteobacteria bacterium
CGGCGGCGCGTTCTTCCTGCTGCATCCGGCGAACGTCGAGTCGGTCGCCTGGCTCTGCGAGCTGTGGAGCGGTGTTGCACTGGCGCTCGGCCTCGGCGCGCTGCTGTTGCAGCGCCGTCTGCCACCACTGGCGCTCGTGCTCTTCGCGCTCGCACTCCTGACCAAGCCCCAGGTCGTATGCGTGCTGCCGGTCGCGCTGTTGCGCCAGTGGTCGTTCCGCCGTGAGTCCGGCGAGCGCGGCGGGTGGATCTGGATGGGCGCCTGGCTGCTCGCCTTCGCGATCATCACCGGCGCGCAGTTACTCACCTTCTACGAGTCGGCGTCCGGCGCGCGCGCGCCGATCCATCCGGATCTCGTCGTCCAGCTGCGCACGATCTTCGCGCTGGCCGGGCGCTACCAGGCGATGGCGCTGACCGGCTTTGGCGTCGCCAGCTTCCAGCAACCTCCGCCGGCCGTATCCGCCGTCGATCCCTGGTGGCTCTTCGGTCTGGCGACGACGCTCGGGATCACCGCGCTCGCCCTCTCCGCGCTGCGCCGTGGTCGCGAGGAAGCCGCCTGGTGGGTCTGGGGGCCGGCGGCGTTCCTCCCGGTGTCACAGGTCCTCCCGTTCCTCTACCCCTTCGGTGATCGCTATCTGCTCTTCATGCTGCCCGGCCTGATCGGCGGTGTGCTGCTCGCCGGGGCGCGATGGGGCGCCGCGATCCGCGATCCCGCGCTGCGCGAAACGGCTGCGCGCATCGCCGCCGCCGCTGCGGTCGCGCTGTGTGTAGGATTCAGCGTCTGGAGTCACGCGCGCGCCGCGCTCTGGATCTCGGAGGATCGCGTGCTTGCCGACGCCGCACGGCGTTGGCCCGACGGCGTCCCCGCGCATCTGCTGGCCGCGCGGCGAGCCGCGCTCGCCGGCGACCTCGATCGCACCCTCGCCGAACTGGAAGCGAGTCGGGCGCAAGGCTGGGACTACTACGGCGACATGCAGAACAACCGGGCCTACGAAGGCGTGCGCGCGACGCCGCGCTTCCAGGCACTGGTCCACGACATGGCGGGCGACCTCATTGCGCGCGCATCGAAGACACCGCGGCATACCCAGATGGACCTTCGCGACATCGCCGAGGCACATCGGGTGCGCGGCGAGACCGGCGCCGCGATCGCCGCGCTCGAGCGCGCGCTGGAGATGCGCGGACCGCTCGATGCCGAACTGCGCCCGCGACTCGTCGGACTGCGCGCGCAGGCCGCGCGGGAGAAACCGTGAAGCTCGTCACGTTCACCCACGCGGACGCAACGCGGGTCGGCAGTGTCGTCGGTGACCAGATCGTCGACTTCGCCGCAGCAGCGCCCACGCTGCCACGCGACATGATTGCGCTCCTCGAGGCGGGGCCCGACGCGCTTGCGGCGGCGCGTCGCGCCGAGCAATCGACGGTCGCGCGCATTCCGCTCGCGCAAGCGCATCTCGAAGCGCCGCTTCGTCGTCCGCCGAAATTCCTGGCGATCGGCCTCAACTACGCCGATCACATCGCCGAGGCGCGGCCCGCCGGCTACCAGGCCACGGAAGCGCCGCTCTTTTTCAACAAGCAATCCACCTGCGTGATCGGTCCGGGCGCACCGATCCATCTGCCGCGCGTCTCGCACCGTCTCGACTACGAGGGCGAACTGGCATTCGTCGTCGGACGCCGCTGCCGCCACGTGCCGCGTCTGCGCGCCCACGAAGTCGTCGCCGGCTTCACGATCTGCAACGACGTCAGCGTGCGCGACTGGCAGCGGCGCACGCCGACGATGACGATGGGCAAGTCGTTCGATACGCACGGCCCGCTCGGACCGTGGCTGGTGACGCCGGACGAGGTCGGCGATCCGCACACGCTCGGGATCCGCACCTACGTCAACGACGAGCTGCGGCAGGACTCGAACACGCGCCTGCTGATCCACGACTGCTGGGCACAGATCGAACATCTGACCACCGCGTTCACGCTGGAAGTAGGCGACGTGATCTCGACCGGAACGCCAGCCGGTGTCGGTGGTGCGATGAAACCGCCGAAGTGGCTCGTCGCCGGCGACCGCGTCCGCATCGAGATCGACCGCATCGGCACCCTCGAGAACCCCGTGATCGACGAACCCCCCGACCTCGCCCAAATAACCTGACAAACAACCTGACACGAGCCCGGCACGCTTCCTGACAGGAGCAACATGGACGTCGAAAGCAAGGTCGCGATCATCACGGGCGGCGGTACGGGCGTGGGTCGCGCGACGGCGCTGGATCTGGCGCGGCGCGGCTGCTCGGTGGTGGTGAACTACAGCCGCTCGAAGAACGAGGCGGAGGCGACCGCCGCGGAGGTCGCGGCGCTCGGCGTGCGGGCGCTGCCGCTGCGAGCGGATGTCGCAGACGATGCGGCGTGCCGCGCGCTGGTCGATGCGACGGTGCGCGAACTCGGTCGCGTGGACGTGCTGGTGCAGAGCGCCGGCGTCACCTCCTTCATCCCGCACGCGAACCTCGACGCCGTCACGGACGCCGACTGGCAGCGCATCTTCGGCGTCAACCTCATCGGCGCGTTCCAGATGGCGCGTGCGGTGAAGGCGCCGATGGACGCCGCCGGCGCCGGCGTGATCATCAACGTGTCGAGCGTTGCGGGCATCGTTGGGATCGGGTCGTCGATCCCGTACTGCGCCTCGAAGGCGGCGATGAACAACCTGACGATCACGCTCGCCCGCGTGCTTGCCCCGAAGATTCGCGTGAACGCGGTCGCGCCCGGCTTCATCACGGGCCGCTGGCTCGAAAGCGGCCTCGGCGCGGCCTACGAGCCGATCCGGAAGGCGATGGAAGCGAAATCGCCGCTCGGTCGCGTCGCGGAACCAGAGGATGTGTCCGCCGCGATCGTGTCGCTGATCTGCGGCAGCGATCTCGTCACGGGTGTGGTGATGCCGGTCGAGGGTGGAATGCTGATCTCCGGGTGAGGCGCGGCTTCACGACTTGGCGCCGAACACCATCAGCGCATGCGCCACCACCGCCTGCATTTGCCGCGGAAGCAATCGCATCGACAGCGAGGAGACCTTGTTCAGCAAGCCCGGCACGACGCTGGTCTTGCCGCGCAGCAACGCGTCGATGCTGATCTTCACCACGGCAGGGCTCGCCATCACCGACATTCGCTGGAACAGCGACCGCGGCTGCCCTGCGGCTTCGAAGAACTCCGTCTCCGTCACGCCCGGACACACGGTGCAGACGCGCACACCTTGCGGCGCAAGCTCGCGCGCCAGTGCCTCGCCAAACGACAGCACGAAACTCTTCGCGGCCGAGTAGGTGGCGTACGTGGGTGTCGGCAAGAACGCGCCGATCGACGCCACCTGCAGCACGTAGCCGCTGCCGCGCGTGGCCATGTCCTTCGCAAAGCAGTGGGTGAGGTGCGCGAGCGCCATCACATCGAGCGCCAACGTCTGGCGCTGCCGGGACCAATCGCTGGCGAGGAACGGACCGAAGGCGCCCGCGCCGGCGTTGTTGACCAGCACGTGCACGTCGATGCCTTCGGCAAGCAGCAGATCGCGAACCTGCTCGGCCGCATCGTCGACGGTGAGGTCGAGCGCGACGACGCGCGTCTCGGTGCCGTGATGCTTCGCGAGTTCCGCCGCGAGCTGCGCCAGCCGCTCCTCGCGGCGCGCCACCAACACCAGCTTGCAGCCGCGCGCGGCAAAGTTGCGCGCGAAGTCGGCGCCGAGCCCGCTCGATGCTCCCGTCACCAACACCCAGCGATCGCGCAGCGATTCCATCGAAACCTCCCTTGGGGTCGATTCAGCCTACGTTTGCGAGCGCGAGCTTCGCGCCCCAGCGCTTCGCGACGGCGCGCAGCAACGCGGCGTCGCGCGCGAGGCCGGAATCGCTGCGCACGGTCTCGAGCGCGGCCTGGCTCGCGATCGGGAGCAACCGCACGTCGCGCACGAGGTCCGCGATCAACAGATCTGGCAAGCGGCCGTGCTGACGCGTGCCGAGGAACTCGCCGGGCCCGCGGATCCGCAGGTCCGCCTCGGCGATCGCAAAGCCATCGCCCGTCTCGAGCAGCGCCCGCAGGCGCGCTTCGGAGTCGGCGGTGGCGCCGCGCGCGACCAGCAGACAGGTGCCCGGCCGCTCGCCGCGACCCACGCGACCGCGCAACTGGTGCAGCTGTGCGAGACCGAAGCGCTCGGCGTGCTCGATCACGACGAGCGTCGCGTTCGGCACGTCGACGCCGACCTCGATCACCGTCGTCGAGACGAGGATCTGCGTGCTGCCCTGCTCGAAGTTCCGCATCGCTTCGCCCCGTGCGGCGGCGTCGAGCCGTCCGTGCACCAGATCCACCTTCGCGTCGGGAAACGCGCGCGCGATGCGCTGTGACATCTCGCTTGCCGCGCGCAGATCGATCTGCTCGGATTCCTCGACGAGCGGATACACCACGAAGACCTGCTCGCCGCGCGCGAGCGTGCTCCGGATCGCGTCGACCGCACGCGCGCCCTCGCCTTCGCGCAGCACGTCCGTCGCGACCGGGCTGCGCCCGGGCGGCATCTCGTCGAGCACCGAGACGTCGAGTTCGCCGGCGAGCGTCAGCGCGAGCGTGCGCGGGATCGGCGTCGCGGTCATCACCAGCATGTGTGGTGAACGCTCGCCTTTACCCTTGCCTGCGAGCGCCTGGCGCTGCAGCACGCCGAAGCGGTGCTGTTCGTCGATCACCGCGAGACCGAGCGACGCGAAACGCACCTCGCCTTGCACCAGCGCGTGGGTGCCGACGACCAGATCGATCTCGCCGGCGAGTAGTGCGTCGCGCCGAGCCTGTGCGTCACGACGCGGCACGGACGCGGTCAGCAGCGCGACGCGCAGCGCGGTCGCCCCACCACCCGCTTCCGCGAGCCGCCGCAGCGAGCGCTCGTGCTGTTCCGCGAGCAGTTCGGTGGGCGCCATCATCGCGACTTGATGACCCGCTTCCGCAGCCCCGATCGCCGCGAGGAACGCGACCGCCGTCTTGCCGCTGCCGACGTCGCCCTGCAGCAGCCGATTCATCGGGTACGGCAGCGCGAGGTCGGCCTGGATCTCGCCGACGACACGGCGCTGCGCTGCGGTCAGCGGGAACGGCAGCGCATCCATTGCGGCCTTCGCGCGCGGCCCGCTCGCGATCGACACACCCGGCTCGCGCTCGCGCCGTTCGCGTCGCAGCGCGAGGCCCAGCTCCAACAGGTAGAGCTCCTCGAGCACGAGCCGCTGGTGCGCGCGTGTGCTGCGCTCCGCGAGCGCTTCGGGATCGGCATCCGGCGAGGGACAGTGGATCTCCGCCAGCGCTTCGGCTGCGCCTGGCAATCCCCGGGCCCGCACCAACGACGCAGGCAAGTGTCCCACGACGAGATCCGCGTACTCGCCGACCGCAGTCTGCACCAGCCGGCGGATCGCGCGCGGCGGGATGCCTTCCGGAGCCGTGTACTCCGGCACGATCTGCCGCAGCGACGCCACCGCCCGCAACGCGGCCGCTTCGTCGGCCGGCGCGTCACCCTGCGCCTCGACCTCCGGATGCATCAGCTCTTTCGAGAACCGGTAGCGGCGCACATCGCCGGTCACCAGCACGGAACGGCCCTTCGTCAGGATCGGCAGCACTGCGTCCCCGCCGTGGAACCACTTGAGCTCGATGCTGCCCGTCTCGTCCGAAACCAGCGCGTGCAACACGCGGCGGAAGCGGCCACCCCGGCCCCGAGACGGCGCGAACTCGGCGGTGCGAACCTGCGCGGCGAAGGTCGCGCGGCGACCGACTTCGAGATCGACGACGCGCACCAGGCTGCGCCGGTCGTCGTAGCGCGAGGGCAGCCGGAACAGCAGGTCGGTGACAGTCGCGAGGCCGCGCTTCGTGAGCGTCGCAGCGCGCTTCGGGCCAATCCCGACCAGCGCGGTGACGGGCCGCGCGAGCGCCTGCTCGGCGAACGCTGGCGCCGCGAACGGTGCGAGCTGCTCGAGCGCCGCGGCGATCGCGCGCGAGCGCGCCGCGCCGTCGAGCGGCACCGCAAAGGCGCGCGCCGTGGCGTCGATCGCGCCGCGCACGTCGCGCGGAATGCGCAGCCCGAGGGCGCGCTCGCAGGCGCTGCGAACGGTCGCCTCGAGATCGCGCACGCGATCGGCGAGCGCCCCGTCGTCCCTCGCCGCGAAGCGCAGCGGTGCGAGGATCGCTTCGAGCGCCGCGCCGAAAGGAGTCCCGCTCACCTGCCCTCCTGCGCGCCCCGACACTATTTCTGGTGAATCTCCTGCAGCGAGCGCACGCCGATCGACTCGGCCTGCATCGCGCGGATTCCGCCGGTGGCGGCGCGTACGCCGGCCACCGTGGTGAAGTACGGAACGCCGCGCATCAGCGCCGCGCGGCGCATCGACATCGAGTCCTGCGAAGCCTTCGGGACGTTGCCGACCGTATTGATCACCAGGTCGACTTCGCCCTTCTCGATGAAGTCGACCACATCCGGCGAGCCGCGTCCGACTTTGGCAACGATCTCGACCGCGACGCCGATCGATTCGAGTTGCGCGGCGGTGCCCGGCGTTGCGAGCACGCGGAATCCGCCGCGCGCGAGTTCGCGCACGCTCTGTCCGATCGCCGCGCGATCCTCGGCGCGCACCGAGACCAGCACCGTGCCGCGAGTCGGCAGCGTGTTGCCGGCTTCGATCTGCGCCTTCGCGTAGGCGCGACCGAAGTCCGAGTCGATGCCCATCACCTCGCCAGTGCTCTTCATCTCCGGTCCGAGCAGCGTATCGACGCCGGGAAACTTCACGAACGGGAACACGGCTTCCTTCACCGAAAAATGCGACGGCCGCACCTCGCGCGTGAAGCCGAGCTCCGCCAGCGACTTGCCCGCCATCACCAACGCGGCGACCTTCGCGAGCGGCACGCCGATCGCTTTCGAAACGAACGGCACCGTGCGCGACGCGCGCGGATTCACTTCCAGCACGAAGACCGCGTCGTCCTTCACGGCATACTGCACGTTCATCAGCCCGCGGACGCCGAGTTCGAGCGCGAGCGCGCGCGTCGCCCGGGTGATCTCGTCGACCACCGCGGGCGAGAGCGAATACGGCGGGATCGAGCAGGCGCTGTCGCCCGAGTGCACGCCGGCCTCTTCGATGTGTTCCATGATGCCGCCGATCACGACGCGCTCGCCGTCGCAGATCGCGTCCACGTCGACCTCGGTGGCGTCGGCGAGAAACCGATCGACCAGCACCGGGTGCTCGGGCGACGCGTTGACCGCGAAGCGCATGTACTCGCGCAGCGCGCCGACTTCGTGGACGATCATCATCGCGCGCCCGCCGAGCACGTACGAAGGCCGCACCAACACCGGGTAACCGATGCGCTCGGCGACGCGCTCGGCTTCGTCGGCGCTGCGCGCGAGGCCGGACGGCGGCCGTGCGAGACCCAGCTTCTCGAGCACGGCCTCGAAACGCTCGCGGTCTTCGGCGCGATCGATCGCATCGGGCGACGTTCCAAGGATCGGCACGCCGGCGCGTTCGAGCGCCACCGCGAGGCGCAGCGGCGTCTGCCCGCCGAAGGTCACGATCACGCCGAGCGGCTTCTCGCGCTGCACGATCTCGAGCACGTCTTCGAGCGTCAGCGGCTCGAAGTAGAGGCGATCGCTGGTGTCGTAGTCGGTCGAGACCGTCTCGGGGTTGCAGTTGACCATGATCGTCTCGAAGCCGGCGTCGCGCAGCGCAAAGACCGCGTGCACGCAGCAGTAGTCGAACTCGATGCCCTGGCCGATGCGGTTCGGGCCGCCGCCGAGGATGATGATCTTCTGTCGATCGGTCGGCTCCGCTTCGCTTTCCTGCTCGTAGGTCGAATACAGGTACGGCGTCTTCGCTTCGAACTCCGCGCCGCAGGTATCGACGCGCTTGTAGACCGGGCGCACGCCATTCGCGTGACGCAATTCGCGGACGCTGGTTTCGTTGGTGTTCCACAGCGCGGCGAGCCGGCGATCCGAGAAGCCCATCTGTTTGGCCGGTCGCAGCCACGCGACGCGATCGACGGTCGCGGCCGCCGCGAGCGCTTTCTCGGTCTCGACGATCTCGAGCAGGTTGCGCAGGAACCACGGATCGATCCCGCAGCGCGCGTTGACCTCCTCCACCGAAACGCCGCGCCGCAGCAGTTCGGCGACGGCCCACGGGCGACCAGGGCGCGGCACTTCCACCTGCGCCCAGAGCGCGTCCGCCGAGACCTCGCCGCCGCCCAATGCGACGGGGCTTTCGAGTCCGTCGTGTCCGATCTCGAGCGACCGGATCGCCTTCTGGAAGCTCTCCTTGAAGGTGCGCCCGATGCCCATCACCTCGCCCACCGACTTCATCTGCGTGGTGAGCGTCGAGTCGGCCTGCGGGAACTTCTCGAAGGTGAAGCGCGGGATCTTCGTCACCACGTAGTCGATCGTCGGCTCGAACGAAGCCGGCGTCTCCTTCGTGATGTCGTTCGGGATCTCGTCGAGCGTGAAGCCGACCGCCAGCTTCGCGGCGATCTTCGCGATCGGAAAG
>JANLTC010000123.1:0-6988 GCA_031362725.1 Deltaproteobacteria bacterium
GCGACGCGATCCTCGCCGGTGACGTCGACCCGCGCCGCATGCTGAAGATGTGCCTGACGGTGCTGGTCCCTTACACCGTCTCGACGCTCTCGAGCGTCGGCGCGACGCTTGCATTCCGCGCCGAACTCGCGCGGCGCGAGGCGTCGCGCAACGCATGATCTTCGCCGCTCGCCGCTCGCTCGCTACGCGGGAACTAGCCGCGCGAGCGGCGCACGAGTGCGAGCAGCGGCAACGCGAGCAGCGCCGCGAGCAATGGTGCGATCGCGTGACCAAAGACCCAGTGCCAGGGTTCCGAGGCCGGGCAGCTGACATGGATCGCCAGCGCGCCGGCCGCAACGCCAGCCGCCATCCCCACCGCGCCGGCGCCTGCGAGTCTCGGCGGCGCAGCCCAGCGCGTGAACACGACGAGCCAGAGGGCCGGCGCCAGGCCCACCAGCGCGCTGCCGACGAGACAGCTGACGTCCGACTCGGCGGGCCAGCGCGCCGGTTCGGTTGCCGCGAGCAGCACGATCAGCGGTGCCACCAGCAGCGCGAGCGCGCCCCCCCCGATCGCGAGCGCGCGACCCACCGCAGTGACACGATCGCGGCCCGGCACGCTCGAGCCCGTGACCCGCAAGGCCGCGCCGGCCGCGAGCAACGTGAGTCCCGCCGCGATCGAGTCGAACGGGAGACTCGCACCGAGCAGGCTCGCGAGGTCGGCACGAGGGCCCACCTGCGAGAAGCGCCAGATCGCAGCACCGATCGCCAGCAGCACGGCGATCGCGAGTACTGCCCGCAAGCGCGGGATCGGGCGCACCGGGCGCAAGTCGCGGCCCAGCTCTTCGACCAACGCATCCGTGGGTCGGCGCGTCATCGGCTCTCCCGCCCCAGCAGCCGGCGCAAAGCGGCTACGCCGCGGTGCGCGCGCACCTTCAGCGCGCCCGGTGTCGTGCCGGCGCGCAGCGCCGCTTCGGCGACGCTCAGCTCTTCCACGTGCAACAGCTCGACCGCCTCGCGCTGACTCGGCGAAAGCTGCTCGAGCGCGCCGCGCAGTTCCGGCGACAGCGCCTCGCTCGTGACGTCCGGCGCGCCATCGGCGGCGAAGGCCTCGTGCTCTGCCGCGAGCGCTACCTCTCGCGCCGCGCGGCGACCGCGCCGTCGCGCCGCGTCGATCACCGCGTTGCGGGCGATCGCGCGCCACCACGGCCCGAAGGGCCGCTCGGCCCGCCAGGTATGTCGCGCGCGATGGATCGAGAGCAGCACCGCTTGCACCACGTCCTCCGCGGCATGGGGATCGGAGAGCCGGCGCCGAACGAACCCGCGCAGCGACGGTACGAGCGCGTGCAACAGCAACTCGTAGGCGATTGCGTCGCCACGTTGGGCGGCCACCATCCAGACGCGCCACTGCGCTTCCTGCTGGGAGACGTCGCCCGCCACTTCTCCCATACGCCGCATCTCCCGGCCTGGTTACGCGGCGCGCTCGCAGCGATTGCGAGCCGTCCGCGTAACCGGGTACGCACCCGCGCACGTATTCCCAGACACGCGCAGAGGGGAGGATTGCCGATGTTCCAGCAGGCCGCTCCAGTGGCGAACGCCACCGCCGGGGTCGCGACGCTCGACGCGCTGCCGTGGCGCGATCCCGAACAGTTCGGCGCGCTGCTGCAGCGACTCGAGCCGCGTCTACGCGCCATTGCGCTGCGTTACACGCGCAACGCCGAAGCCGCGTCGGACGTGCTGCAGAATGCCTTCGAGAAAGTGGTGCGCCACGCGTCGCGCTTCCACGGTCGTTCGGCCGTCTCGACGTGGATTCACCGGATCGTCGTGAACGAGGCGCTGATGTGGCTGCGCAGCGAGCGTCGCCACCTGTGCCGCCGCGACGACGTGGATTGGGAGCAGCTCGGCGTCGCCGACCCCGCCGCGTCTGCACCCGATGCGATCGCACAGCGCGATGCGTGCGCGCGACTGTTCGAGGAACTGGAGCGGTTGACGCCGGAGGAGCGACTCGTTCTCGAGCGCTGCGCGATGGGCGGCGAGAGCTATCGCGATTTCGCGCAGGCCACCGGCGACGAACCCGGCGCAGCGAAGAGCCGCGCGTTCCGGGCGCGCCGCAAGCTCGAAGCGGCGCTCGAGCGGACCCAGCTCATGATCCCGCTCGACCACGGACGTGGCCGAGCCGAACACGGGTCAGGGGGCTGATCGCTTCGCGGTTTCAGCATTTCATACCGATGTGGAGACGCAGCGCGGGCAGCAGTGCGCGAAAGGCGCGGCCGCGGTGCGAAAGCGCATCCTTCTGTGGCGCCGGCAGTTCGGCCAGCGTCGCCGCTCCGACCGCGAAGATCGGGTCGTAGCCGAAGCCACCGTCGCCACGCGGCGCGCGCAGCAGGTGTCCCTCGCAGACGCCGCGCGCGGTCGCGATGTCACCACGCGGTGTCGCGAGCGCCGCGACGCACACGAAGCGTGCAGCGCGCAGCGCATCGGGCACGTCTTCGAGCGCGACGAGCAGCGCCGCAGTCCGCGCGGCGTCGTCGAGCCCGGCTCCGCCGTAGCGCGCCGAATGCGGGCCGGGCGCGCCGCTGAGCGCGTCCACCTCGAGACCCGAGTCGTCGCCGAGCGCCACGCAACCGGTCGCACGTGCCGCTGCCAGCGCCTTCGCGATCGCGTTCGCCTCGTAGGCGTCGCCCTCTTCGGGAAGCGTCACGTTCTCGGCGAGCGGCTCGATCTCGACATCGAGCCTGGCGAGGATCGACGCGACCTCGCGCGCCTTGCCGGCGTTCCGCGTCGCAAGCACGACCCGCATGCAGACTCAGCGAGGCCGCAGCGCGCGGCGCAGCCGGGCCACGGGCTACGGACCTTGCCGCGCACGCGCAATCGCTTCGATCTGGGCCTTGGTGATCTCGGCGATGCCGCGCTGGGCGAGGCTCGTCATCTGGGCGAGATCTTCGGGAGCGAAGGTGCCCTGCTCCGCCGTTCCCTGGACTTCGACGAAGCGGCCGCGACCCGTCGCAACCACGTTCATGTCCACCTCGGCGCGCGAATCCTCCTCGTACGGAAGATCGAGCACGACAGCGCCGTCGACGATGCCGACCGAGATCGCGGCGACCGAGTCGAGCAGCGCTTCGCCGCTGACGGAGCCGCGCGCGCGCAATCGCGCGAAGGCGATCGCCAGCGCGGTGTATGCACCGGTGATCGACGCGGTGCGCGTGCCGCCGTCGGCCTGCAGCACGTCGCAATCGATCCACAGCGTGCGCTCGCCAATTCGATCGAGGTCGACGATCGCGCGCAGACTGCGACCGATCAGCCGCTGGATCTCCTGCGTGCGACCGCTCTGCTTGCCACGCGCCGCCTCGCGATCGGTGCGCCGATCGGTCGAGCCGGGCAGCATCGAGTACTCGGCGGTGACCCACCCGCGTCCACTGCCCTTCAAAAAACGCGGCACGCTCAGCTCTTCACAGACGGTGCACAGCACCTGGGTGCGACCCATCGAGCACAGCACCGAAGCGAGCGGGTTGTCGGTGAAGTCCACCTGCATCTCCAGCGGGCGCAACGCGTCCGGGGCGCGACCGTCGTGACGCATCAGGCTCCTCCCTTCGTGACCGGTTTCGCGGTCGGATCCGTTGCCGGGGGCTTCGCAGGCTCGCGACCTTGCGTCGGCCGGGGTACCCCGCGCCGCGCATCGTAGCGGTCCGCGAACTCGAATACGGCCCGCGCGAGCGCATCGGCGACGCGCTCGCGGAATTCGGCCGAAGCCAGGTCGCGCTCCTCGGCGGGATTCGTGATGAAACCGATCTCGACGAGCGCAGCGGGCATCTGCACGCCCATCAGCACCACGAAGGGCGCCTGCTTGACGCCGCGCGACGGCACGGTCGCCGAAAGCGCCGCGACCTCGCGGTTCGCGATGCGCGCGAACTCGTCGGACTCACGCAACTGATCGGCCGCGGCGAGGTCGCCCAGGATCGACGTGAGCGGATCTTCGGGCGCGGCTGGCGCGGCCTCGCGGAAGGCCGCGTTCTCGCGCTCGGCGAGCTGGCGCGCGGCTTCGTCGCTCGCTTCGAGTGCTACGAAGAATGTCTCGACACCGCGTGCGCTGCGGGCCGGAGCGGCATTCGCGTGGATCGAGACGAATAGATCGGCGCGCGCGCGATTGGCGATCGCGGTGCGCTCCTCGAGCGACACGTAGGCATCGTCGCCGCGCGTGAGCACCACCGCTACGCCGTTGCCCTCGATGCGCTGCTTCAGCCGGTGCGCGACGTCGAGCACCAGTTCCTTCTCGAGCAGACCGGCGGGACCTTCGGCGCCGTGGTCGTCGCCGCCGTGACCCGCGTCGAGCACGACGCGATCGAAGCGATCGGTCGGCTCGTCGGCGTGCGCAACGAACGCCGCGAGCACGAGCACCGCGAACGCCGCGGCTAGAACCGTTGCGATCGCGCCTTCGATGCGATGCAACTGCAGAGCGCGCACTACCGTTCCCCCACGCCGCCAACCTACAGAACGGTCCGCGCACCCGCCCTCGGCTAGCTCGGCGCGAGCAGCGCTGGCGCCTTCGGTCTGTGCGCACGGGAACTGCGCTTGCGGCGCGCGGCTTGGAGGCTCACCAGATCGCCGACACTCGCGACGCCATGCTCGTCGCGCGCGATCTCGAGCAGCTCGAGCAGCGCGCGCGCGGTCGCCTCGGCGTCGCCGAGCGCGCGATGGCGCCACCGATTCGAGATGCCGAAGCGCGCGCTCAGCGTATCGAGGTCGTAGCGCGCGAGGTCGGGGAGCAGCCGCCGTGCAAGGCGCACCGTGCAGAACGTCGGCCCGGACCACGGCGGCAGCGCGTGATCCGCAAACGCACGCGCGACGAAGCGCGCGTCGAACGACGCGTTGTGGGCGACGAACGCTGCGTCGGGCGTCGCTGCGGCCCACGCGTGGAAGTCACCGATCGCGGTCGCGAGCGGCGGCGCGCCGTCGACCATGCTGCGATCGATGCCCGTGAGGCGCGTGATGAACGGCGGGATCGCAGCGCCCGGATCGATCAGCGTGTGGAACGTATCGACCGCTTGCAGACCGTGGATCCGCACGGCACCGATCTCGAGGATCGCGCACTGCTCCGGGGAGAGACCGGTCGTCTCGAGATCGACCACCACGAAGTCGGCGGCCGCGAGCGCGAGCGCTGCCACCGGGCCTTCGAAGAGACGCGGCAAGTCGCGCACGGCAATGAGATCCGGCAGGCGTGTGGCGTCGCAACCGAATGCGGATGCGAGGAGTCGGCGCGCGAGCGCGTCCTCGACGGGCGTGCGCAGCGCGAGCAAGCGCTGCGCCAGCTCCGCGACGGGAAGCGTCGCGCCGACGGCGTCCAGGCGATCGAGCACGCGTCGCAGCGGCGGACCGAGCGCGAGCGACACGGGGACCTCGACGGAGGAGAGCGGGAAGCATCCGGGGGCGCGCGCATCCTACGAAGCGCGCCGGAGCCGCGCAAGCTCCGCGCGAGTGACAGTTCCAATTCGCTCTCGTACCGTCGCCGCGATGCGAGAACGATCCGCGCTCGCGATCGCGATCGCGATGGCAGCAGCGATCGCGGGCGCTGCGATCTCCGCAACGGCGCGCGCCGATCTTCCCACCGTCGCGCGCGCTCGCTACGGCGGCCAGCAGGGCCTCTCCAAGGGAACGATCTTCTTCCTCGCGACGGAAGCAGGTCCAGTGGCGGTGGGCGCAGCTCATTCGTTCGCGTTGCCCAAGCTCGTAGCGACGCCTGAACTCGTCTTCGAACTCGGCCATACACATGCAACGATCGCGACGGCGACTCGCCTACTCACGTCGCTCGGCGTCGGCTACGGCGAAGCGGGCGGCAGCCTCCGGAGCGATTTCGTCGTCTTCGCACTCGATGCGCCGCCCGCCCTTGTGCGCGTGCTGTCCGCCGGCATGGCAGACGAGGGTGACCGCGTCGACGTCCTCGGCATTCCGGGCGGGATGGGGAAGGACCAGGAGGTCGTCGAAGGGCGCGTGAGCGGAGCCGACGACGAGAAGCTCGAGATCGAACTCGACGTCGCCTACGACCTGCGCGGTTGGGGCGGCGCGCCGATCGTCGCACACGACGACGGCCGCGTGATCGGCATCGTGCAGGCGGCGCAGCCCAGCGGCCGGAAGATGCGCGTGCTCGCGACTCCCATCTCGGCGGTGCTCGACGGTATTCGCACGCCGCTCGAAGGCGGGCGTGGCCGCGACTTCGCGGCGTTCCGGGAGCCCACCGTGTCGGCGGAGACTGCGCCGGCATCACCGATCGCTGCGAAGCCGAGTGCAGCGCCCGTGCTCCAATCGGGGCCGCAACATCCGGTAGAGGTCGCGATCGAGTATCCGCCGAGCGAGTCGATCATCGGCGGAACGGACGCCGCGACGTTCGTCGCGGGCCGGGCCCTCGCGCAGGCGGGCGCGGGGCTGAAGACCGACGTGATCTTCGTGGTGGACGTTTCGGGGAGCGCACGCCTACCCAGCGGAGTGGACGTCAACGGCAATGGCATCGTGGGCACCGCTCCGACCGACGATGCCAAGGGGCTCTACGGCCTTGGCTCTTCCGATGCTGGCGACTCGGTCTTCGCTGCGGAACTCGCTGCCGTGCGACGCCTCATGACGCGTATGGATCCGCGCTATACGCGCATCGCGGTCGCGACCTTCGCGGGTCGGGTGTTGAGTTATGGCGTGATCGAAGACGATCCCGCCCTCACATGGGTCGGGCTCACCAACGACTACGATGCAGTGTATCGGGCACTCGATCGCGTGGTCGCGCCCGCGGCCGACGGGTTGACGCACATGGCTGCGGGCGTCGACCAGGCCACGCGCGAACTCATGGGGTTGCCCGGAGCCTTGTCTCGAGAGGATCCCGAGAGTCAAAAAATCGCGGTCTTCATCACCGACGGGCTACCCAGCTTGCCCGTTTGGAATGATACGTTCGCCAATACGGACGTCGTGCTCGGCGCGGCGAAGCGCGCTGCCCAGGCGGGCGTGAGAGTGTTCACCTTCGGTGTCGGCGAGA
>JANLTC010000376.1:0-17344 GCA_031362725.1 Deltaproteobacteria bacterium
AGTCCGGCTGCGCGATCGTCTTGCCGCGCTCGCCGAGTTCTGCGCGCGCAGCCTTCGTGTCGGCGTGCCACGAGTGCTGGTCGACGATCGTCCCCGCCGCGCGATCGATCTTCCAGCCCTGCGCCTGGTAGCCGAGCAGCAGCCGATCGGGGATCAGGTCGACACGCAGCAGGTTCGGCAGCACCGTGCGCGTCATCGGCTCTTCGAGTCCCTCGAGATCGAGGCCGGCTGGGTTCGACACTTCCTTCAGCAGCTTCGGAACGAAGCTCGCGACGTCGACGCCGGCGGTTTGCAACGCCAGCCACTGCGTCGTGAAGGACGGCTTGCCGCCGCGGCCGGCGATGCGCAGCACGCTCTCGTAGGCGAGATTCCCGAGCCGCATTCGCGCGGCATCGGGCAGATTCGGAATCCGCGCTTCGAGCGACAGCACGCCGTACGCGATGTGACGTGCCTCGTCCTCGTGGACCTTGCCGATGAACGACGCGAGTACCGGCTCGACCGCCATCTCCGTGCCGGCGCGGAAGAAACCGAGCGCGACACTCTCGAGGATCACCTGCATGCCGACGCACTTCGCTTCCCAGTCCGGCTCGGCGAGGATCTGCTCGACGATCGCTTTCAGATCGGGGTCGATCGGGTAGCGGCGCCCGACCTTGTCGAGGTAGCGCGCGAAGACCTCGACGTGACGCGCTTCATCCATCACCTGCACGGCCGCGGCGAATTTTCCGTCGAGATCCGGCACGACGTTCACGAGCTGGCCGCAAACCATCAGCGCCGCCTGTTCGCCGTGCAACACTTGCGAGAGCGTGAAGGTCGCCGCCTCGCGGAAGAGCCGCGACTGCAAGTCCTGCGGCAGCTCGCGCACACAATCGAGCCGCGACAGGAAATCGCGGGACGGGTCGAGCACGTCGGAGCCCGCGTCGTATGCGTCCCAATCGACATCGAGTTCGGCGTTCCACTGGTGGCGCTTCGATTTGCTGTACAGCGACTCGAGCTTCTCGGCGTCGAGCGCGTAGTGGTCGCGGAAGACGCTCTGCATCAGTGCGTCGGTCGAAAAGCGTTCGATGGAACTCATCGGGTACTCCGTTGGTGCGGGCGCATCCTAGACGGATCCGCGCGCGCGGGCCAAGTGATCGCGCAGCGCGGCGAGCCACGCGGCGGGGTTTTCGAGCTGCGGCTGATGGCCGGCATCGGGAATCACCGCGAGCCGCGCACCCGGGATCGCGGCCGCCAGCTCGTCGGCTGCGCCGCGAAAGCCGGTGTCGCCGCTGCCGACCAGCACGAGCGTCGGACAGCGGATCTCGCCGAGGCGTGCGGCGAGCGGAGCCTGGTCGAGCATCGCCGCGCCGAGCCCAGCGAACGCGAACGGATCCATCGCGTGATAGTTCGGGAAGCGCCAATCGGTCCAGTAGCGATCGCCCCACTCAGCTTCGAGGCGGCGATCCGCATCCGTGCGCCCCGCTTCGGGACTCGACGAGCGCGCGCGCAGGATCGTCGCGAGCGGCACCATCCCGGCCTCGCGCGCAATGCGCGCCGCCACCTCGATCGGCGCGCGCGCCAGATCCGCCGGTGCGCGCGCCGACGTGTCCATCAACACCAGCGAGGCGAAGCGCTGCGGCTCGGCCAGCACCGCGCGCAGCGCGACCATGCCGCCCATCGAGTGTCCGAGCAGATCGCAACGCGCGATGCCGAGCGCGTCGAGGAACCCGAACAGGTCCAGCACGAGCTGATCGAAGCTGTAGCCCTCCGCGCTGCCGGTGTTCGTCGATTCGCCGTGGCCGCGCAGATCGGGCAGCACGACGCGGCCCTGCGCCGCCAGCTCCGCGGCGCGCGGCGTGAAGTCGCGACGCGATCCGGTGAAGCCGTGCACCAACACGAATGGCCGCGTGCCGCTGCCGTGCTCTTCGTACGCCATCTCGATGCCGTTCACGGCAATGCGCTGGCTCATCGCTCGCTCAGCCATGCAGCCGCGGCTCGGGCGGGTTGTCGGCGAGCACCTTCGCTTCGTGCAGCGCGATCTCCTCGAGACGCGCGCGCACCTCATCGCTCGGACGAAAACTCTCGGCCAGCTCCAGGTAGTCGCGATGGTGGCGCGCCTCGACCGCGAGCAGCGAGCGGTAGTACGCACAGAGCGCGGCATCGACCGGCTCGAGTGCGTCCGCGAGCAGCCCGAAGCGTTCGCAGCTGCGCGCCTCGATCACCGCGTCGACCAGCAGCGAATCGACGAGGTGATGGCGCGGATCGCTGCGAATGACACTGTGCAGCAGCCCCGGATAGCGACCCGGCTTCTGGCGCGCGAACGGCACGCCGCGTCGCGCGAGGTGCGCGAGCACGCCCTCGAAATGCAACAGCTCCTCGCGTGCCAGCTGCGAAAGCGGCGCCTGCAAAGCGAGGTGCTCGGGATAGCGGAACAGCAGGTTGATGGCCGCGCCGGCGGCCTTCTTCTCGAGATGCGCGTGGTCGAGCAGCACCTCGTCGAGCGACGCGAGCGCGCGAGGCGCCCATTCCGGGTCGGTGGTCGAAGCGAGGTGGAGCACGGCGGCGCAGTCTACCGCTGGAGCCGACTCCTGCGAGCCACGGAGAGGAGCGCCGCGCAGGCGGCTGCGCCGGTGAGCGCGCTCGCGGGCTCGGGCAACACCAGCGTGCCGCCGTTCTCGTTGATCGTGCCGTCGTTCTCGATCGACTCCGCGTAGACCGTGCCGCCCGGCTCGAGGTTCAGCACGCCGAGTGGTCGGATTGCGAGCGTGCCGTGCACGGTCACGGTGGCGCCGTCCGCGACCGTGACGTTGCCGGAGTAGGTCCGGTCCTGGGTCACGACCGTGTACTCCCCGATGCGCAGGTCGCCGTCCACCTCGAACTCGGTGTTCGCCTCGGTCACACGCAGGTGCGACACGGCCGGCTCACCGGCCACACGGATGGTGCCGAGATCGTGATAGTGCGAGCCCCCGTAGACGGTCATACCGGCCGAGGCGGACGTCGAGGACACGAAGATCCGACCGCCGCCCGCGTTCGTCCACTGCGTTTGGCCGATGCCCAGGTGGACATTCGTGTTGGTCACCTGGAGCGTGCCCGTCGTAGCGATCGTGTTCGACACATCGAGCGAGCCGCTGACCACGGACAGGTGGTTCGTGATGTCGAGCCTCGAGGACGACGCGTTCAGGGTGCGCACGTCGACGGTGGCGCCCGGATGGACGGACATCGCGCCGCAGCGGAACACCGAGTCTTCGACGAGGACGGTGCCCTCCAGACCGCAGGGGAATCCGCTCGTCGCAATCGACTCCTTGAGGCTCAAGTAGGCTCGATCATGAGTCTGCACGTTGCCGATCTGCGAGCCGAGCGTGACGTACGCCGATGCGTTGTCGAACACCTCGACGAACGTCACCTTCGACCCTGCGTCCACCGTCAGTGTGCCCTGATAGACGAGGATGCCGTTGCCGTCGATATCGCTGTTGAGGATGTGCAACCCGCCGGGCATTCCGCTGGCGGCCGTAGTTTGGACCCGGAAGTGGCCAGTGCCGACCACCGACTGGATGTTGCCCGTTCCGTGATCGATGATCCATTCGCCGAGCTGCTTGCGCTCGAGGAAGCTGCCTTCGCCGACGACGGTCACCTCGCCCGTGGTCTCGAACAGCCCGTCTCCGACGAACACCTCGTTCATGATGTCGCCGGGCTGGACCGCGCTGGCCTCGACGCTCTGGATCGTGGGCGTGAGGATCGAGATGTCGACGTCTCCCGTCTCCATCCAGGTCGCACTCGCAGACCCGGCGAGGAGCAGCGCAGCGGAAACCGAGAGCAGCGAGAACCGAGGCCGACGGAGCCAAAGGAACCACGACAGCATGAACGACCTCGCAGACAGGTGGAGAAGCGTCGGGCCCGACTCTACCGGACGCGATGGCCGTTCCGGCGCCGAATCGACGCCGATGCGGGGCCCTGCCCCGCTCCGTAACATCGGCAGCCATGCAATACCGGCAACTCGGACGCAGCGGATTGCGGGTCAGCGAGATCTCGCTCGGCTCGTGGCTCACCTACGGTGCGACGGTCGACGTCGGAGGCGCGAGCAAGATCGTCGCCGCCGCGCTCGAACTCGGCATCAACTTCTTCGACACCGCCGACGTCTACGCGAGCGGCGCGGCCGAGGACGCGCTGCGCGAGGCGCTGAAGGGCGCCGCGCGGCACAAGGTGGTGATCGCCACCAAGGCGTTCTTCCCGATGTCGGACGACGTGAACGATCGCGGCCTGTCGCGCAAGCACCTCTTCGAGAGCGTCGACGCTTCGCTGCGACGGCTCGGCACGGACTACGTCGACCTGCACCAATGTCACCGTGTGGACGACTCGGTGTCGCTCGACGAAACGGTGCGCGCCTACGAAGACCTGATCCGCGCCGGCAAAGTCTTGTACTGGGGCGTCTCGGAGTGGAACGAGAAGCAGATCGCCGACGCGGTGCGAACGGCAGAACGCTGCGGTGGCTACGCGCCGATCTCGAACCAGCCGCAGTACTCGATGCTGCGTCGCGGCATCGAGCACAAGGTGCTGCGCACCTGCAAGCGCGAAGGCATCGGGCAGATCGTCTGGAGTCCGATGGCGCAGGGCGTGCTCACCGGGAAATACGCGACCGGCTTGCGACCCGAAGGCACCCGCGCGGCGCATCCGTTCCAGTCGCGCTTCATGGAGGCGTTCCTCTCGGAGGACGTGCTCGCGCGCGTCGAGCTGCTGCGACCGATCGCTGCCGATCTCGGGCTCACGATGAGCCAGCTCGCGCTCGCGTGGTGTCTGCGGCAGGAGAACGTTGCGAGCGCGATCGTCGGCGCGACGTCGGCGGCGCAGATCGAGGAGAATGCGAAGGCTGCGGGGGTGGTGTTGTCGGCTGAGGCGCTGGCGAAGATCGAGAAGCTCTTCCCCGGTTGACGCTCGCGTTGGTTGCGGGTGCGAGCGCGGGCCATATGGATCCCGCCGCTCGCCTTTGGCTCGCTACGCGGGACGGTGTTCGGGGTTTTGTCAGGACTTCGCGATGTTCAGGGTTTGCAGTTCGGTGAAGCCGAGTAGGCCCCAGGGGCCGTTCTCGACGCCGATGCCGGACCACTTGGCGCCGCCGAATGGCGCGTTCGGAACGATCACGACGTGCTGGTTCACCCATGCGGTGCCGCACTCGAGCTGACCGGCCACTTCGGTGGCGCGTTCGACGTTCGACGACCAGACCGATCCGGAGAGGCCGTACATCGTGCCATTCGCGCGCTCGATCACGTCGTCGACGTCGCGATACGTGACGATCGGCAGCGCGGGGCCGAACTGCTCTTCGTCGACGAGACGCGAGCCCTCGGCGAGACCCGTCACCAGCGTGGGCGGGATGAAGTAGCCACCGCCCGCGAGCGGCGCGCCCCCCGTCACGCAGCGACCGCCGTTCTGCTTCGCATCCTCGACCAAGTCGTTGACCCGATCGAACTGCATCTTGTTGTTGAGCGGGCCGAGTTGGGTCCCGGTCTGCATGCCGTCACCGACCTTCACCGCGTTCGCAACGGCGGCGAGCGCGGAGACGAGCGGCTGTTCCAATCGCTCGGGTACGTAGAGCCGCTTGATCGCGGAGCAGATCTGGCCGCTGTTCGCGAAGGCGCCCCAGAATAGTTTCTCGGCGACCTGCTGCGGATCGGCGTCGTCGAGCACGATCGCCGCGTCATTGCCGCCGAGTTCGAGCGTCATCCGCTTCAGGTCCGGCGCACACGCGGCCGCGACCTTCTTGCCGGTCGCGACCGAGCCGGTGAACGAGACCTTGCGCACGGCGGGATGCCCGGTGATCCAGGCGCCGAGCGCGTCGTTGCCCGACACGATGTTCAGCACGCCGGGCGGCAACGCGTCGCGCAGGATCTCGCCGAGCTTCAGCGTCGACAGCGGCGTGTACGGCGACGGCTTCAGCACCATCGTGTTTCCGGCCAGCAGTGCCGGGGCGATCTTCCAGACCCCGAGCAGCACCGGGAAGTTCCACGGCGTGATCGCGCCGACCACGCCGTACGGACGCCGCCGTACTTCGATACGGACGTTCGCGTCGTCCTGCACCACCTCGACCGGAATCTCGAGCGACGCGGTGTATTGGAACCAGACGGCGGCACCGATCAACTCCTCGGTTGCCTTGGCGAGCGGCTTGCCTTGCTCCTGGGTGAGGATCGGCGCCAACTCGCCGACGCGCGCCTTGATCGCTTCAGCACATGCCAGAAGAGCAGCGCGGCGCGCAGCGACATCGCGCTGCCACGGACGGAACGCGCGCAACGCCGCGTCCATCGCCGCGTCGAGCTGCGCGCGGCTGCACTCGGGCGCCTGCGCAAAGACCGCGCCGGTAGCGGGATTGATTACACCGAAGCTGGTGTCGCCCGCGATCGAGTTGCCGTCGATCATCATCGTGAAGTCGCTCATGATGCCTCCGCGCCGTGCGCCGGCGTAGCCTTGTGGAACGCGACGAGATCGCCGCCCACTGCGAGCGGCGGATTCGGATCGGCGAGCAGTCGCAGCGCCTCGGCGCGGTCGTTCTCGTCGAGCGCGCGCGTCATCGCGCAGAACTCGACCAGGATCCCATTCGGATCCGTGGTGTAGATCGAAACGCACCAGCCATGATCGATCTCGGCGACGTCGTGTCCGTGGCTGAGCCAGCGATCGCGACGCCGCTTGATGTCGTCGAGGTCGGTCGCGTGGAACGCGATGTGATTGCTCCACAGCGGGAGTCCGAGCCCCTCCGCGATCGCGGTCGGGTAGTCCTTCGGGAGCTTGTCGTCATGGAGATCCCAGAACGCGATCAGCTCGCCGCCCCCCGTCTCATAGAAGAGATGCTTGGCCCAGCCGCCTTCCGGCGACTTGGCGGCGACCACCTTCACCAGCTCGAAGCCGGTGGCCTCGGTGTAGAAGCGATGGTTGCCCTGTACGTCACGCGTTGCGACGGCCACGTGATGGAACGCCATGCTGTCGTCCTCCCGGCTGTGCGCCGTTCGATGGCGCGGACCGATCCTAGCCGAGCCCGTGGGCTTCCGGCTCTCGGCTTCAGGGCCGGCTGCGACGCTCCGATAGGCCTCCAATCATGGGGATCGACGCTCTCGCGCTGATCGTACTCGCGATCTTCGCCTGGCGCGGCGCTCGCCGCGGCGCGCTTGCGAGTGGTCTCTCGCTGGCAGGGTTCGTGCTCGGCTACGCGGCTGCGATCTTCGCTGGCATGTACGCAGGCGGGATTGCCGCCGAGATCTGTGGCGTCTCGCCGCTGCTCGGCGCACCGATCGCCGGTACGGCTGCGTTCTTGTTCGTCAGCTTCGACCTGGCGGTCGTCTCCCTGCTGTTGCGGCGCCGCCGCAAGAGTGTCCCGAGTGCCGCGAGCCGGATCGGCGGCGCCTGCTTCGGCGCGCTGCGCGGCTCGTTGCTGGTGCTGCTGATCGGCGTGCTCGCCGTCTGGGTCGACGCGCTGCCGCAACTGGCGCATCGCGACGCAAGCGCGGCGCCTGCACTCGACACACCGCTGCGAACGATCGCGCGTGCGGCCGTGACGGCGGGAGTGGAAGTCGCGCTCGGGGATGCGCCGGGAGCGGATCTCGTCGCGCACACGCTGACGCAGCCCGGTGCCGCGATCGAGCAGCTCCGCGCCCTCGCTGCGACGCCGGAGATCGCCGCGCTCGCGGAAGACCGCGAGTTCTGGGCGTACGTCGAAGCCGACGCGATGCAGGCCGCCGTCGCGCAGCCCAGTTTCCAGAGGTTGCAATGGAATGCCGAGCTGCGCGGCCAACTGGCCGCGGTGGGTCTCGTCGACGAGATCTCTTCCGGCGACCCGGCGATCTTCGCGCTCGAGATGCGCGGCGCGCTCGAGAAGATCGGCCCGCGGCTGCGCCAACTGCGCGAGGATCCCGAGCTCGCACGGCTCGCGAGCGACCCAGCCGTCGCCGACCTGGTGCAGCGCCGCGACGTGGTCGGTCTGCTCTCCAATCCCGAGTTCCAGGGCGTGCTGACGCGCGCGCTCGCGCCACCGCCGAATCCAGGCTGAACGCGCGCTGCGGAGCGATTCGGCGCTCCGCGTGGCACTCTCGGGCCTCGCGCCGGGGAGGAGCCACGCTTGTCCACCAAGACCCGCATCGACGTCGGTGCCACCCACATCGCGCTGACCGTCGCCGACCTCGACGCCAGCGTCGCGTTCTACGCGCGCTATGCCGCGATGAAAGTGGTGCACGAGCGCAAGGATGCGACGCGCGTCGCGTGGATCTCCGACCTCACGCGCCCTTTCGTGTTGGTGCTGATCGAGGTGCCGCAGGTCGACTTTCGACTTGCCGGCTTCAATCACATCGGCGTTGGCTGCGCGTCGCGGGATGATGTCGACCGGCTCGCGGAGCAGGCGCGCGGCGAAGGTTGCCTCGCGCTCGGTCCGATCGATTCGGGATATCCCGTCGGCTACTGGGCCTTCCTGCGCGATCCCGATGGGCACCAGCTCGAGATTTCGTTCGGGCAGGAAGTCGGGAACACCGTCGAGCACGCCCGGGAGGATTCGCGATGAAGTTGCTGCGTGGTCATCACATCTCGTTCTCGATCGCCGACCTCGAGCGGTCGAAGCTCTTCTACGGCGGCGTACTCGGTCTCGCCGAGCTGGTCCGCCCGCAAATGGGAATCGGCGGCGCGTGGTACGGCGCGGGCGATACCGAGGTACACCTGATCGTGAAACCCGAAGGCGTCGACGTCGGCCAGCCGCCGTCGCAGCTCTCGCCGATCGCCGATCACGCGGCGTTCCAGATCGACGACTACGATGCCGCGGTCGCGCACCTGCGAAGCGCGGGCCTCGAGGTGCTGGAAACCACGCGCGCACGGGGGCAGCTCTGGGTGCGCGATCCCGACGGCCACGTGATCGAGCTGATCGTTCCGCCGACACCCGGCTGATCGAGCGAGCGCGTCAGGCCGTCGCGCCGGCGAAGGTGAACGCCACCTTCACGCAACCGCTCTTCTTCGCGATCGCCGTCCCGAAGGCCGCTCGCCACGCCTCGAGCGGATAGCGGTGCGTGACGAGGAACCCGAGGTCCACCTCGCCGGATGCGCACAGATCGACATAGTGCTCCATCGCGTGCCTCCGAACGCCGCGAAACGTCTCGGCGCCGAACGCATTCGAGCCGACGACGCGCAGCTCCTTGAAATAGATCGGTGTCCACTCGAAGCGCTTTGGCGCCTCGACGCCGATGATCGAGACGATCCCGCGCGGGCGCGTGATGCGGACACCGATCTCGAGCGTATCGGGTGCGCAGATCGAGTCGTAGACCGCGTCGACACCACCCGCGAGCATCGGCAGGCCATGCCAGCGCGACTTCGAGGCCCGCGACTTCGTAGATTCGGCGACCGCCCCGACGATTGCGGCGCCCTCCCTCGCCGTGATCACCTCGGCGGCGCCGAGTCGCTTCGCTGCTTCGACCTGCTGCGGGTACCGCGCGATCACCAGCACGCGCGTCGTCGGTCTCACCACCTGGACGGCAGCGACCGCCGCGAGCCCGATCGTTCCTGCGCCGTAGACCAGCACGGTGGGCGATTCGCCATCGGGCGGATCCTTAAGCACCGCATGGAACGCCACGCAGAACGGATCCGCGAGCACCGCTTGCTGGTACGAGACGTTCGCCGGCAGCAGAAACACCTGGCTCTCGTGCAGCGCAACGCGCGGCGCATAGGCGCCCGGTGCGGAGGAACAGTTGCCGAGGTGCAGTCCGGGCGTGAGATCGCCGCGATCGAAATTCTCGCAGAGCGACAAGTTCCCCTCCGCACACGCGGGACACACAGGCGCGATGCCGCGCGGCGCACAAGAGAGCCAGGGGTTGACGACGACGCGATCGCCCTGCCGCACGCGTGTCACCCCGCGGCCGATCTCCGCAACGATGCCCGCCGACTCGTGACCGAGCACGTGCGGAAACGACAGCATGCCCGACAGCGGGTTGTCGAAGTGGCCCTTCAGCAGCAGCTGCTTCTGGTCGCTGCCGCAGATGCCGGTGAGTGCGGGCCGCATGACGAGCCAGCGGTCGCCACGCACCCGCGCGTCGTCGATCTCCTCGAGCTGCACCGGCGCGAAGCGACTCGTGAACGCGCGCTTCGAGAACGCTCCGAGTGCGCGGGTCGTGATGATCCTCGCGACGCTCATCCGGAACTGCAGTGCCTTCATCACGTAAACCTCCCGGCTGCGACCAACGGCGCGCGCGGCGAATCTTTACGACGCGGCTGCGATGCTCGTGCTCGCCCGCTGCGCGGTACAAAGCGTGAGGAGCCCCGCGGCCGTCGCGAATGCGGCGAGCGCCAGCACCTTCGGCGATTCGACGCGCACGTCCTGGCCGTAGACGACCTGCGCCATCGCGATCGGAACCAGGACCTGCACCGCCACCAGACACGGAACGACCGTGTTCGCGCGATACATCCGGAGCGCGTGCTGAGCCGCGGCCAGGCCTTGCAGACCGAATCCGATCAGCAGCAGTCCAGCTGCGACGCCCATCGTAGTCGGCGGGACCCAACCGCCGCTCGGTACCAGCCACGCGATCGCGAGCCGATTCATCGCGTCGCTCATCCCCTGCCCCAGCCCCGCGGCGCCCGCCAGCGATACGGCCGCGAGGCCGGCGCCGACGCGAGGAGACTGCACGCCACCGGTCAGCACCGCGATCAGCGCGATACACGAGATCAGCGCAAGGCCGAGATCCCGTGGCAAGACGCTCGCGATCACGGGCGAGCCGCGAAGCGCGCGCACGAGCAGCGCGATCCCGCCGATCAGCAACGCGGCGCCGATCGCCTCGCGCAGCCGCGGTCGCTCGCCGAGAACCAGAAACGCGAACAACACGACGAAGAGTACGCCGGCTGCGATGATCGGTTGCACGACGGCGACCGGAGCGCGTGTCAGCGCGAACGAATGAAAGGCGAGGCCCGCGATCTGGATCGTGATCGCCAGCAACCAGACCGGTCGCCGCGCGAGCGACCCGAGGATGCGGAGGCCCCGCGTGGTCACGCGCTGCGCCTCGGCTTTCTGCAGCACCACCGCGAGCGCATAGAGCATCGTTGCCACCACGGAGGCGATGACGCCGCCGGAACTCCCGCATGCGCCACTCATCGCTCGACCCGAACGCGGGTCGTCCTGAGCGCCGTGTCGCCCCCGCCCATCATCCGCTGGTCGCCAGCGCGGGTCGCAGCGAATCGAGACTGCATCGCTGCGGGGGAGCGGTCGGAACGGCGAGATGCGTGCACACTTCTCCCGCGGCGCGCAGGCCACTCGCGTAGGCCGCCTCGACCGTGTCTGCAATCGGGACCCGCTGCGTTGCTGAGCCAGCCCAGAAGAGTGCGCCCGTGTCCGGCGCCGCGAGACGCTGGCGTGCGCCGCGCGCGTCGGTGCGTAGGAATGTGTAGCCCCCGCCCGCGAAGGGATCTGCCGACCAGTCGATGCGCCGGGCATCCACCAGCGCGCGCTTCGGATCGGCGCCCGGAAAGAGCCGACGCAGGTCCGAGAGCGCGATCTCGACGGCCTCCGCCTCGCCGACGTGGCCCAACAGTCGCGCGCGATCACCGGTGGCATACGCGACGAGCACGGGTGGCGCGCCACGCTCGCCGTGGAAGACCGGCCAGTAGAGCGTGACGGGGCCCGTCGCGCAGGCGATCGCGTTTGCCCAGCGCGGCCAGAAGCGCTCCTCGAAACGCAGCAGCAACTTCACCACCGGTCCCATCTCGACGCGTTCGAGGGCGGCACGCTTCGCTTCCGGGAGGACCGGCGCAAAGTGCACGCGACCCGAGCGAAGCACGCCGACCGGCAGCGTCGAGATCGCGCTTCTCGCGGCGAGTTCGCGCCCATCGCGCGCGATCACTGCGACGCCGCCCGCTCCCCAGCGCACCGTCTCGATGTCGAAGTCGAGCCGCACGTCGAGACCGGATGCGAGGTGCAGCGGCAAACGGTCGTAGCCGTCGTCGATCCGGTAGTTGGTGCCGCGCTCGAGTGTAGGAACGCCGTCGTCCAACAGGCCGAGCAGGCCGATCTCGTCGACTCCACCCGGCAGATGACCAGCGAGCACCATCTCCGCGAGCAGCCGCGCGCGCCCGCGATAGCCGCGGCGTTCGAGGAACTCGCGCGCCGACACATCGGGCGGCCGTGCGCGGCCGAGCGCGCGGAAGATCGTGAAGGCCGGCCACACGCCGGGGTGGAGCATCACCCACGGCAGCCAGCGCGTGGCGCCGCCTGCGTTGAACATCATGTGGCGCTGGTGACAGGGGCGCGCCGAGAGTTCCGCACTTTGCACCTCCGGCCAGGTCGCGGCGCGCGCACCGTGGATGAACTCCGCGCCTGCCTCGACCGGGCGGTCGCAGAAGTCGCGAACCGAATGAACGCGACCGCCGATGCGACCGCGCCCTTCGACGACCACCACGCTGAGCCCCGCCGTCGCGAGCGCGCGCGCGGCTGTCACGCCCGCGACGCCCGCGCCGAGCACGAGCGCGTCGATCACGACGCAATCTCCGGTCGCGGTGCGCCTCGAGCCAGCGGCGGATGGGCCGTGCGCTTGACCTGGCGGCGCATGAACTCGGGCGCGATCGCCTGCACCGCGTAGGCCGCTGCGATCGAGCGCGGGTACGTCACCTCGCGCTTGTCGCGGGCCAGCGCGTCGACGATTGCCTCGACCAACCCATCCACCTCCGTCATCTGTCGACGCGACACCGACGGCATTCGCGAGAGCGCTTCCTCGTCGAAGAACGGCGTGCGAATCACGCCCGGGCAAACCACCAGCACGTGCACGCCGGCATCTTCGACCTCGAGCGACAGCGACTGCGCGAGTCCGATCATTGCGAACTTCGATGCGCAATAGGCCGTCTCGTCCGGCGTCGCGATCTTGCCGGCCACCGACGCGACGAACACCAGCGATCCGCGCCCGCGTTCCACCATGCCCGGCAGCAGCGCCTTCGTGAAGCGCAGCGTGCCGAAGTAGTTGACGCGCATCACGCGCTCCATGTCGTCGAGGTCCCAGTCGAGGAACGCGCGATGATGGCCATAGCCGGCGTTGTTCACGAGCAGGTCTACCGCACCGAAGCGCTCGACCGCGGCACACGCGGTGGCCGCCACCTCCGAAACGTTTTCGACATCGCAAGGGAACGCATACGCGTCGCCGCCCTCGCGGGAGATCTCGGCGGCGAGCGCTTCGAGGTCCTTGCGTCGCCGGGCGACCAGCGCAACGCGCATTCCTTCGCGGGCGAGCCGCAGCGCAAGCGCGCGACCGATGCCGCTCGAGGCGCCCGTCACCAGCGCAACGCGTCCGCGGAACGCATCGAGAGTATTCATCGGGTTTTCCTCGGTCGCGCGCGCGGCGCCGCCGCGGCGACGACTCCGCCCGGCAGCCACAACCGCAGCAGCACCAGTTTCAGATGACTCTTCACCTGCGTACGCAGCCGCGGATCGTCGAGACCGCGGCCGAATAGTTGCCGGTAGCGCGCGCCCGACAACACGAGATTGTTGAGGATCCCTTCGACCGTGATCAGCAGCAGACGCAGGTCAAAGCCCGCTGCCGAGAGCGCGCCGATGCGCGTCACGTTGCCGAGGAATCCCAGCCAACTCCGATCGTCGGTTTCGGCGCCAGGAGGCAGCCCCTCGCCGAGCGCCGCGCGGGCGTTGAGGCTCACCCAATCACGATGCGCCAGCAGGAACTCGAAGAGGTCGTCCATCACGCGCTCGATCAGCGCCGCGACGTCCTCGGGCGGCACCGCTCCGAGCGATCCGGAAACGAGTCCGCGGACCTCCCCATCCCAGCGGCACAACACCGTCGAGTACAGCCCGAGCTTCGAGCCGAAGTGATGCTGGATCGTGAATGGCCGCACCCCGACGGCACGACCGAGTTCGCGAAACGACACGCCGCGAAAGCCCTTCGTCGCGAACAGGTGCTCGGCCTCGTCGAGGATGCGGACCCGCACCTGCGCGGTCTCCGCCAGCGAACGCCGGCCCGGTCGCGTCGCGCTCGGCTTGCGATCTTTATTGCTCACGCGGCCACTTTTTTTGTTCACCTGGCCAATATGCCGGATCCGCGCCGACTACTGCAAGCGCCAATTGCCGCTGCGAACGCTCCGCTGATGCCATTTCGCGCCGATCGGGGGCGATCGCAGCGCGGGAGCTGGGGCTTCGCGTTCGTCTGGGGGATCAATCCCGGCGCCGCGAAGGGCTCGACGCGGTGGGCGCCGGAAGCCGCTCCGCGACGCCTGCAGACCCGGCGCGAAACGGATGGGGGTTCGACATCGTTCCAGCACTCCGCCGCCGCGGACCCGCATCGACAGCTTCGCTCGCGACAGCGTCGAACGCGTCGCTGTCGAGCGGAGGGAGAGTGGCGTCCCCAACGGGAATCGAACCCGTGTTACCGCCTTGAAAGGGCGGAGTCCTAGGCCTCTAGACGATGGGGACGCGCGACTCGTGCGCCGGTGGTGGGCCCGGTGCGGAGGCGGAACCTAGGGAACCCGGCTCGCGGCGCAAACCGGCGTTCCCGCGTAGCAAGCGGCAGCCGAGCGGCGAGACTTCACCAGGCCTAGAGCGCGGGGAGTTCGGTGCTGCGCCACAGGTACCACGTCGCGACGGAGCGATACGGTCGCCACGCCTCGCCGAGGGCTTCGAGTTCGGCGCGCTTCGGAAGATCGGCGAGACCGTAGAGATCGCGCGTGGCTTTGCGGACGCCGTAGTCGCCGACCGGCAGCACGTCGGGTCGGCCCAGCGAGAACATCAGCATCATGTGCGCGGTCCATTCGCCAACGCCGCGCACCTCCGTCACGGCCTCGACGACGGCTTCGTCGGAGAGGCGCGCCAGCCGGCGGCCGTCGAGCGTGCGCTCGTCGAAGGCGGTCGCGATTGCGCGAATGCTCTCGATCTTCTGCCGTGAGAGACCCGCGCTGCGCAGCGTCTCGGTCGCTGCGATGCGCAGTTGCGCGGGGATCGGGACGCGACCGCCGTACGCAGCGTGGAGTCGCTTCTCGATCGCGCGCCCCGCGGCGCCGGTGATCTGCTGATACAGCACCGAGCGCACCAGGTAGCGATACGGATCGCCGCGCCGCTTCAGCTCGCACGCGCCGACACGACGAATCACCGCACCGAGCACGGGATCGCCACGGCGCAACGAGCGCCGCGCGCGCTCGACGAGAACGGCATCGATGCGATCGGCCACGTTGCGACCCCCTGCTGGTGGGCGCGGAGCGTACGCGCGACACCGTCGTTGCGCCGATCCCATCGCCGGGACGTCCCGTGTGAGGGACATCCGGGACCCCGTTACAGCCGTGCCGCGCTCTGCGTGCGAGCGGAGTTTGCGCGAACCGTTCGCGTCGTCGTCCGTTGCACGGCGAACTGCGTTCACGGTGCGCCAGCGCTTCACCCGCAGGCGCTGCGCAAGCTGCCGCTTCACTGCGGGTGAGAGGCCCCAGACGTCCCGCACGGGGGACCGGAATCGAGTTCCCAGAACTTCTGTCATTGATGCACTCAACTCACCGGATCCGCACCGCAATCAGAATCGCGGGAGGCATGGCACGAGACTTGGATAGCGATCTCCCCGGACGAGGCAGGCAGCGAGCGGGGAGCGGAATGGCGGAACACACGATCCTCTTCGTCGATGACGAGGTGAACATCCTCAAGGCGCTCAAGCGCCTGACGCGCCACGAAACGTGGAACGTCTTCTGCGCATCCCGCGGCAGCGAGGCGCTCGAGATGATGGAGCGCCAGGCCGCGCAGGTCGTGGTTTCCGACCAGCGCATGCCCGAGATGAGCGGCGTCGACATGCTGCAAGCCGTGCGCGACCGCTGGCCCGACGTCGTGCGCATCATGCTCACCGGCTACACGGAAATGAATGTCGCCGTCGACGCCATCAACCGCGGCGAGATCTACCGGCTGATCACCAAGCCGTGGAACGACGAAGAACTGAAGGCAACGATCCGCCAGGCCTTCGACCACTACGACCTGAAGCACGAGATCAAGCGCCTGAATCACGTCACGCGCGAGCAGAACTTCAAGCTCCAGGACATGAACCGGAACCTGGAGGGGAAGGTGCGCGAGCGCACCAAGCAACTCGCGGAGAAGCACCAGGAACTGCGCCGCGCCTACGTGCAGACGATCCGCGCGCTCGCGGAAGCGGTCGACGCGAAGGACGCCTACACGCGCGGCCACTCCGAGCGCGTCGGCGTCTACGCATCGAAGCTCGCGCGCGTGATGAACTTCCCGAAGGAGTTCATCGAGCGCGTCTACATCGCAGGGCTGCTGCACGACGTCGGCAAGATCGGCGTGCCCGATCGCATCATCACGAAGCCCGACAAGCTCACCGACGAAGAGTACGACGAGATGAAGAAGCACCCGGAGATCGGTGCCAAGATCCTCGAGCCGGTCGAATTCCTGGCGGAAGTCGTGCCCTGCGTGCGCCATCACCACGAGTGGTACGACGGCTCTGACCGCGGCTACCCGTGTCGGCTCGCAGGCGACCGCATCCCGCTTCCGTCGCGGGTGATCCTGGTCTCGGACACCGTCGAAGCGATGACCAGCGACCGCCCCTACCGAAAGGCTCTCCCGCTCGACACGGTGCTCTCCGAGTTGCGCCGGTTCTCGGGCACGCAGTTCGACCCGGTGTGCGTCCAGGCGATGCTCGCGTTGCTCGAGCGCGAGGGCGAGGGCTTCCTGCGCAAGGATCAGAAGTTCGACATCTACGAGTTCATCGAGAGTTGATGGTGCAACCCCAACTCGACACGCGGGGCGCACCGCGATCCCCGAGCGCGCAGACGGCGCTCGACGACGCACTGGTCCGCGATCCGCGATTTCTGACCGATGTGCGGTTGCTCGCTGCGCTGCACGGGGAGCTGCGGCGCCGACTCGGCGATGCCGCGGCGGGCGTCGCGCTGCTGCAAGCGGGCTTCTTCCACGGATTGCGCGACGCGCTTCGCGTCACCGGCGAGGCGCGCGTGCGCAATCGCGAACACGAAGGGGATCCGCCCGCCGCGACGCCGCTCGTCGCGCTGCGCATGACCAATATCGTCGATGCACGCGGCCCGGCGCTCCGCGGCAGCTGGCCGCTGCAACTCGAAGCCGAGTCGGTGCTGCTCGCGCGAGGGCGGCGACCCGAGCCCGCGTGCCTGGTGAGCAGCGGCTACACATCGGGGTGGCTTTCAGGTCTCTGGAATGCCGATTGTCTGGCGATCGAGCGCGGCTGCGCCGCGGCCGGTCACGGCGGCTGCGAGTTCGAGGCGCGCGAAGCCGCGGTCTGGCTCGAGGACGGCGACATCCACGCGCCGTCGTTGCTCGCCGCCCTGCCCTTCGCCGCGTTGCGCGACGCCGCGCAGCGCGATCTGCCGATTCCGGAGGCCGTCCAAAGCGGCGCCTTCGATCCCGAGTCGCCGGCGG